>DASRKV010000164.1:0-6727 GCA_035648795.1 Opitutaceae bacterium | reverse complement strand
TGCTCGCAGATCTGCCAGAAGATCGCCTCGGCGGCGGCGCGGTTCTCGATATCGAGGTAGCCCAGATTGAAGAGCGAGATGGCCTCCTCTTTTTTCTGGATGGCATCGTGGTAGCACTCCAGGCGGCCGAGCCGCGCCTTGTTCTTGAGGAGGACTTCGAGATCGGTGACGACCTTGTGCTTGACCTTGGGCTGGTGTTGTTGCCCGAGCGACTCGCGCTTGTTGATCCGCTCGAAGACCTCGACGACGAGCATCGAATGCTGGGCCACGACGGCGCGGCCGCTCTCGCTGACAATGTCGGGTTCGGGGACGCCCGCGGCCCGGCAGATCTCGCGGATGTTGAAGACCACGTCGCGCGCATACTCCTCGATCGAGTAATTCATCGACGACTCGAAGTTGGTGCGCGAACCGTCGTAGTCGATGCCGAGGCCGCCACCGACGTCGAGGTAGCCCATGGGGAAGCCCATTTTGGCCAGCTGGCAATAGAACCGGGTGGCCTCGATCACCGCGTTCTTGATCGTGATGATGTTGGGCACCTGGGAGCCGACGTGAAAATGGATCAGGCGGAGGCACTGGGTGAGCTTGGCCTGCCGGAGCTTCTCGATGGCGAAGAGAATTTCCGCCGTGTTCAGACCGAACTTGGCGTTGTCGCCCGTCGAGAGCGCCCACTTGCCCTCGCCGCGCGTCTGCAACTTGGCCCGCAGTCCGATCATGGGCTTGACGCCGGTCTCGGCGGAGATGCGGATGATCCCGTCGAGCTCGGACAACTGTTCGACGACAATGATCACCCGTTTGCCCAGCTTGCGACCGAGCAGCGCGAGGCGGATGTAATCGTCGTCCTTGTAGCCGTTGCAGATGATGAGGCGCTGGTTGCCCTCGTGCATCGCGAGCGCGATCATCAGCTCGGGCTTGGAGCCGGCCTCGAGGCCGTAATTGTAGTCCTTGCCGGCGGCGAGGATTTCCTCGACCACCTCGCGCAGCTGGTTGACCTTGATGGGAAAGACGCCGCGGTAGGTGCCTTTGTAGCCCTCCTCCTTGACGGCGCGGATGAAGATTTCGTTGAGCTGGATGACGCGATGGCGCAGCAAATCCTGGAAGCGGATCACCATCGGCGGCTTCAGGCCCATGCCGAGCGCCTCGTGCACCACGTCCATGATGCGGATGCTGCGCCCGTCGGCGAGCGGTTGCACCTGCACGAACCCATCGTTGTCGACGGAGAAATGGCCGGAGCCCCAGCGTTTGAACCCGAAGTGTTCTTCGGACTGCGCGGCCGACCAGGCGGATGAGGACTTGCTTTTCAACTCGGTAGTTACGGCGATGGCGCTCCAGCTCTGGGCTTGCTTTTTCGAAGGGGGCTGGAGTTAATCCGCGTTTCTTTTCCGAAAAACCCGCGCAAGCAATGATTAAAATGCTCCTGATGGCCACAATTTCGCCACTCGCCCAGCAAACTGCCCCCGCTTCGGGCGGCAGTGGCTTCAACCCCACCATCCTCCTGTTCTACGGCCTGATCATGGCGGCGATGTGGTTTCTCCTCATCGCCCCGCAGCGCAAGAAGCAGAAGGAGCAGCAGAAGATGATCGGCGGCCTTTCCGCCGGCGACGAAGTGCTGCTGGCGGGCGGGATTTACGGCGAGATCACCAGTGTGCGTCCCGACCGGCTCGTGGTCCGCATCGGCGACAACACGAAGGTCGAGGTGGAGAAGGCGTTCATCCACACCGTGGTGCGCAAGTCCGGCCAGGCCGGCGACAGGAAGTAGTCCCGGCCCGCCGTGCGCCGTCCCGCGGGAGCAGACGAGGAGGCGGGCGTCCGCCGCGTGCAAATTTAACCAAACCACCCCATGCTTAGACAAAACCTCTGGAAGCTGCTGCTCACGCTGGCGATCATCATCTGGTCGGTGGCGGAGTTGACGCCGCTCAAGGACCGCCCGTTTGGCCAGTACATCCGAACCCAGGCGACAGCCAGGCCGGCCGAATTCATCAGCCTGATGAAGGAAGCCGGCGACCGGGTCGCCTCGGGCCAGGCCCAGTCGGTCTTTGTGGCGCTCAAGCAGATCGCCAAGGAGCGCAAGCTCGATCTCTCGCAGTTCTTCCCCCAGATCCGCCTCGAGGCCTCGCTCAAGAACGTCGACCGGCGCAACAACATCCTGCTCGACGAACTGCTCAAGCGTTCGAAAGGACGCCTGCAGCTCGGCCTCGACCTCAAGGGCGGCGTGGCCTTCACCCTCGAAGTGAACGAGAAGGCGGCGGCCGCCACCTCGTCGCGCGACAGCGAGCAGAAGTTGACCAAGGCGATCGAAATCATTTCCACGCGCATCAACAGCCTCGGCGTCGCCGAACCCATTGTCCGGCCGGTCGGCAACAACCGGATCGAAGTGCAGCTTCCCGGCGTTTCCACGCGGGACAATCCGGAGATCGTTTCCAACCTCAAGAAACCCGCCCGCCTCGATTTCCGCCTCGTCTACCCCGAAGGCACGCCCGAAACGATGCCCGCCAACGAGGCGCCGCCGGGCTACGAGCCGATGACGATGGAGCAGGAGGGGCGCAACGGGGAAATCCGGACGAGTGAGTATTACATCAAGCGCATCCCGGAGATGACGGGCGAGGCCTTGAGCGAAGCTTATGCCACGATGGATGAGTTTGGCCGGTTCAAGATCCTGCTGCGCTTCACCAAAGAAGGAGCGAAACGCTTCGGCGAAGTCACCGGAGCAATCGCGGAGCAAGGCAAACGGACGGGCCGGCTGGGTCAGCTCGCCATCGTGCTCGATGGCAAGCTCTATTCCGCGCCGACGGTGCATGAGGAGATTCCCAGCGGCAGCGCGGAGATCACCGGACAATTCACGCAGCGCGAGGCGATCGAGCTGGCGAACGTCCTGAACAACCCGCTCGACCTGCCGCTCGACATCAAGGAGCAATACGAGGTCGGCCCCTCGCTGGCGCAGGATGCGATCGACAGCGGCTGGCGCGCCGCGCTCGTCGGCGCCGGCCTGGTCGCAATCTTCATGATCGGGTATTACACCTCGGCCGGAGTGATCGCGGTGATCAGCGTCGCCGTCAACGTCCTGGGGATTCTGGGCGTGCTGGCGAGCCTCGGGGCGACGATGTCGATGCCCGGCATCGCCGGCATCGTGCTGACCATCGGCATGGCGGTCGATGCCCACATTCTGATCTTCGAGCGCATGCGCGAGGAACTGAACCTGGGCAAGTCGCTCACCGCCGCGTTTCACGCCGGCCACGAGAAGGCCTTTACGACGATCGTCGATGCGAATCTGACCACGCTCATCACCTCGGTGTTGATGATTATTTTCGGCAACGGTCCGGTGAAAGGCTTCGGCATCACGCTCACCATCGGCATCTTTTCCACGATGTTCACGGCGTTGGTGGTCAGCCGGATGTTGCTGGAGATGTCGATCGGATCCGGCCTGATCAAAAAAATCGTTATGATGCGCTTCCTCAAGCCGCCGAAGATGGACTTCGTCAAGTGGGGCTGGACCGCCTTCAGGCTGTCATGGCTGATCGTGTTCATCGGCATCGCGGGCGTGGCGATCAAGGGCCACGCGATCTACGGCATCGACTTCGCCGGCGGCGACGATGTCACGCTGACTTTCAAGCAGCGCGTCGATCCGGGCCAGCTGCGCACCGCGTTGGAACAGGGCAGGGTGGGCGAGGCCAACCCGCTCTACCAGAGCGACCTGACCGGCGGCCACGAAGTGCTCAAGATCCAGACGGCGACGGGCAAGGGGGAGGCAGCGGTCGCCGCGCTCACCAAGGCGTTTCCCCAGGCGCAGTTCACCGTCGCCGGGACGAACACGATCGGCGCGACCATCGGCAAGGAGATCCAGTGGAATGCGTTCATGTCCATCGGGCTCTCGATCATCGGCATCATGCTGTACGTGGCGTTCCGATTTGAGATGGGGTATGGCATCGGAGCGGTGGTCTCGACCATTCACGATGTGCTGATGACGATCGGCATCTTTGTGCTCTCGGGCCGGCAATTCAACGCGTCGATGGTGGGGGCGATTCTGCTCATCGTCGGCTACTCGATCAACGACACGATCGTGGTGTTCGACCGGATTCGCGAGGAATTGAGGGTCAACCCCAACGGCACGCTCCGCGACATCATCAACCTCGCCACCAACCGGGTCTTCAACCGTTCGATCCTCACCAGCTTGACGACCTTTCTTGCCGCGCTGGCGCTTTACCTCTTCGGCGGTGGGGTGATCAACGATCTGGCGTTCACGTTCCTCGTCGGCATCATCACCGGGACGGGCTCTTCGATCTACATCGCCAGTCCGATCTTCTACTGGTGGCACAAGGGTGACCGGAAGCACGTCGAGGCGCACCACGATATCGCACCGAAGTACGAGTGGACCGGCTCGAGCAAGGCCTCCCAATAGCGTTGCCGAAAGGTAGATCGCGAGTCAGGCAGCAGCCGAACAGCCCCCCAGGATCGGCCGGTCGGCGTGCCCCTCTCTCGCGATGAACCTCATGGCGAATTGGGGCATCTGACATGCGCTGGATTCACACGCCATTGCCGGCCGCGGAAGTGGAGGAGGTTTGCCGGCGCCTGGAAATCGGTCCGGTGCTGGCGGAACTGATGGTGCGCGCCGGCCGGAAAGAGACCGCGGCGGCCTCGCAGTTTCTCCACCCGGCGCTGGCGGGCCTCCAGGACCCCTTCCTGCTCGTCAACCTGGCGGCCGCCGTCGCGCGCCTCCGGCGGGCGATCGAACGGCGGGAGACGCTGGTGGTGCTGGGCGACTACGATGTCGACGGCGTCAGCAGCACGGCTTTTCTCGTCAGCGTGCTGCGGCGGTTTGGCCTGGATCCGCGCTTCGTGGTGCCGCGGCGGCTCGAAGAGGGCTATGGGCTCAGTCGCGGGGCGATCGATCGCGCGCTGGAGGCCGGAAAGCCGGACCTTTTCGTCGCCCTGGACTGCGGCACGAATTCGCACGACGAACTGGCGTACCTGCAGGCGCAGGGCGTGGACGCGATCGTGATCGACCACCACCGGTCAAAAGAGAAAGTGCTCGCCGACGGCATCCTGATCAATCCGCATGTTCACGCCGGGTCCGAGGAGGCGCCGTGGCGGGATCTCTGCACGGTGGGCCTGGTGTTCAAGCTGGTGCACGGCCTGCTCAAACAACTGCGGGCCGAGAACCATCCGGTGGCATTTCGGATCCACCTGAAGGAGTACCTCGATCTGGTGGCGATGGGCACCGTGGCCGATCTGGTGCCATTGATCGGCGAGAACCGCATCCTGGCGCGCCATGGGCTCCAGATCCTGCAGCACACGGGCCGCCGGGGGTTGCGGGCGCTGATGGACGTGTCGGGCCTCAAACCTGGCCAGGAGATCCAACCGGTGGACATTTCCTTCCGGCTCGGACCGCGGATCAACGCCAGCGGCCGTCTCGCGGATGCCGCGTTGTCGGTGGAGCTGATGCTCAGCGAGAATGCCGCCTTCTGCGTCGATGCCGCGCGCCAGCTTGACGGCTTCAACCGCGAACGGCAGGAGATTGAACGCGCGATCACCGAGGTCGCCGAGCGGATGGTGGAGGAGCTTTACGCGGACGCCCACGGCATCGTGCTGTTCAACGAGGAATGGCATCCCGGGGTGGTGGGCATTGTGGCGAGCCGGGTGACCCGCAAGTACCACCGGCCCTGCATCGTGTTGGGCGAGGAAAACGGCCTGGCCAAGGGCTCCGGCCGCAGCATCTACGGGCTCAATCTGGTGGAAACGCTCGGCGAGTGCGCCGATCTCCTGACGAGTTGGGGCGGCCACCCGATGGCGGTCGGCGTGTCGCTGCCGCGGGCCAACCTGGAAACCTTTCGAGAACGCTTCACGACGGCGGTGCGGGTGTCGCAGCGGGGCCTCTTCGCCGAGCCCGGACTGGAAGTCGCCTGCTGGCTGACGCTCGAGCAGATCCGGGAGGAGTTGCTCACCGAACTGGAGGTGCTGCATCCGTTCGGCCAGGGCAATCCCGAGCCGGTCTTCGGGCTCCGCGGCGTGCGCTTCCGCCAGCGCCCCGAGGTTTTCAAGGAGCTGCATTTCCGTTTCCACCTCGAAGACGAGCGCGGGCGGCGGGTCTATGGCGTGGCCTGGAAGCTGGCCCACCGCGTGCCTCCGCTCGGCACGCCGGTCGATCTGGCCGTGCAGGTGGCCTGGAACGTCTACAACGACCGCAAGCTGCTGCAAATGGAGTTGCTCGACTGGCGGTTGACGGAAGCCGCTGCCGCGGTTCCGGCACCGGCGTGACCGGGCGCGGGGATCAGAGGTGGGAGTCCACCAGCTTTGGCGGTTCGAAGGTGGCACGGGCAGCCTGCCCGCCGTAGCCTCCGGCGAAGGCTGGGTCTCGCCCGTGGTTTGGAGAGATCCCCGACATGGGCAAGATGCCCATGCCACCCCCGACGTGCGACAATCCGGAAACGCGCTCACGATGGGATCGCAAGGATTTCGCGCTTGCAGTGCCGGGTGAAAGCTTGCTTCTCTCCCCCTCTTTTACGCGCCCATAGCTCAACTGGATAGAGCACCAGACTACGAATCTGGGGGTTGCAGGTTCGACTCCTGCTGGGCGCGCCATCTCAGTTTCCGGCGCGCGCGGGAAACCGGCTAGAGCGGTTTCAGATAAAGTGTAGCCGCGAGCGCCAGCGAGTGGACGAACCTTCCGCTCGCTAGCGCTCGCAGCTACGTTCACGTTCTCGGCCACAGTTCAATTTAAACCGCTCTAGGCGGT
>DASRKV010000163.1:0-3106 GCA_035648795.1 Opitutaceae bacterium | reverse complement strand
CACCTATGCGCTCCGCGGCGTCGCCGACCTCGAAATCACGCTGCGCGGGCCCTCCCGCGATCTGCATTCCGGCATCTTCGGCGGGTCGGTGGAGAATCCGGCGATGGCCCTCTGCCAACTGCTCGCGAAACTGCGGGACGCCAAAGGCCGGGTGACGATCCCGGGGTTCTACAAGGACGTGATTGCGCTGACCCCGCTCGAACGAAAACAGCTCCGCCATCTGCCGGGTTCAGAGGAAAGTCACCGCCGGTTCGTCGGCGTGCCGGCGCTGTATGGCGAGACCGGCTTCAGCTCGCTCGAGAGGGTCACCGCCCGCCCGACGTTCGAAATCAACGGTCTGACGAGCGGCTACCAGGGCGAGGGGGGCAAGACGATCGTGCCGGCCTGGGCCCGGGCGAAAATCACCATGCGCCTGGTCGCCCACCAGCAGCCGGAGAAGATCCTGAAGGCGGCGGCGGCCTGGCTGCAGCGGCTCTGCCCGCCCACCGTGCGCCTTGAAATCAGCCCGGGGCATGGCGCCCCGCCGTATCTGGTCGAGCCCACCGGCGCACAGGTGCAGGCCGCGTTGCGGGCGTTGCGGGCCGCGTTTCACCATGAGCCTGTGCTGATCCGCGAAGGCGGCTCAATCCCCGTTGTCACCGATTTCCAGCGGATCCTGGGCGCCGACACCCTGTTGCTCGGGCTCGAGTTGCCGGACGCCAATGCCCATTCGCCGGACGAGAAGTTCGATCTCGATTGCTTCGCCGCCGGCCAGCGGATGAGCGCGTTGCTCTGGCCTGAGTTGGTGAAAGCGTCGTAGGCGCATCAATCTTGCCAGTCCCGGCCCGCCGGCCCATCGTGACCGGCATGAAATGGATCCCGCTTGCCGCCTTGACCTTGTTGCTCAGTTCGTGCCAGACGGCGCCAGAATCCAATGCGCCGAAGGACTACAGCGCGCGCGCCGTCGCGGACATGGCGAAATACACGGTCACCAACAACGATGCCTACGGATTCGAGCCCGAAGGCAAATTCGACCCGGGCAGCGTATCGGTTTTGGAAAGCCGCAAGGAGCAGGACTGGACCGTCTATCGGGTTCCCGACAAGAAGAGCGGATTTGACAGCGTGGAACTGACCGTCGACGAGTCCGGCACGATCATTCGCCTCCGGTTCTTCAAATTGACCCACACTTCGGTCGGACGCCGGGATTCCGTTGATACCGCCTATCAAGACCTCAAATCAAAATACAAGGCGGTCCAGCGGAGCGGAGACTTTGATACGGCCGATCTGACGGTCTATGTGGCGGCCAATGAGGTGGAGTGGAAGAAGCATTACATCGAGTACCTGCAGCTCATGGACGAGCCGAACAACCTGGGGGCGCAGAACTGCTGGATTCTTCAGCCGCACCTCAGCCAGATCCAGGCGATCGTGCGCCAGGAGGGCCAGGGGGCCCGGATGGTGATCGACTTTCAGACGAAGGCCTACGCGGCGGAGATCGCGCACCGGACGCCGCCGCCGGCCCCGAGTCTGCCGGGACCCTAAAAAAAAGGCGCCCCGGAAACCGGAGCGCCTCGAAGTTGTACGGAGCGGAATTGGCCGCGGAGGGACTCAGTAGTCCATGCCGCCCATGCCGCCGCCCGAAGGACCCGCCGGCGACTCCTTCTTCTCCGGAATCTCCGTGATCATGCACTCGGTCGTCAGCAACAGGCCGGCAATCGAGGACGCATTCTGCAGCGCGGTGCGGGTGACCTTCGTCGGGTCGACCACGCCGGCCTTGACGAGATCCTCGTATTCGCCCGTGGCCACGTTGTAGCCGTAGTTGCCCTTGCCCTCGAAGACCTTTTGGGTCACCACGCCGGGTTCGACGCCGGCGTTGGCGCAGAGCATGCGGATGGGATATTCGATGGCGCGACGGACGATCTGCGAGCCGATCTTCTCGTCACCTTCAAGCTGGAGGCTCTCGATGACCTTGGCGCAACGGAGCAGCGCAACGCCGCCGCCGGCCACGATGCCTTCCTCGACCGCTGCGCGCGTCGCATGGAGGGCGTCCTCGACGCGGGCCTTCCGCTCCTTCATCTCGGTTTCGGTCGAGGCGCCGACATTGATGACGGCGACGCCACCCGCGAGTTTGGCGAGGCGCTCCTGAAGCTTCTCGCGATCATAGTCGGAGGTGGTTTCGTCGATCTGCCGGCGGATCTGCTTGACGCGACCCTGGATGTCGGACGACTTGCCCGAACCCTCGACGATCGTGGTGTTATCCTTGTCCACGGTGATGCGCTTGGCCCGGCCGAGATCACTGATGGTGACGTTCTCGAGCTTGATGCCGAGATCCTCGGTCAGGCAGCGGCCGCCCGTGAGGATCGCAATGTCCTCGATCATGGCCTTCCGCCGATCGCCAAAGCCCGGGGCCTTGACGGCGCACACGTTGAGCGTGCCGCGGATCTTGTTCACCACGAGGGCGGCGAGGGCTTCACCCTCGACTTCCTCCGCGATGACGAGGAGCGGCTTGCCGCTCTTGGCCACGGTCTGGAGCAACGGGAGCAGGTCCTGCAGGCTCGTGATCTTCTTCTCGTGGATCAGCACATAGGCGTCTTCCAGCACGGCTTCCATCGCCTCGACGTTGGTCGTAAAATACGGCGAGAGATAGCCCTTGTCGAATTGCATGCCCTCGACGACTTCGAGGGTGGTCTCGATGGACTTGGCTTCCTCAACGGTAATCGTGCCGTCCTTGCCCACCTTGTCCATGGCATCGGCGATGATGTTGCCGATGGTATCGTCCCAGTTGGCCGAGACGGTGGCGACCTGGCGGATCTCCTCGCGATCATTTACCTTTTTGGAGATTCTGGCGAGCTCGGCGATGGTGGCCTCGACGGCCTTGTCGATGCCGCGCTTCAGGTAAATCGGATTCGAGCCGGCGGTGACATTCTTCAAGCCCTCGCGATAGATGCTCTCGGCCAGCAAGGTGGCGGTGGTGGTGCCGTCGCCCGCAGCGTCGGAGGTCTTGGAGGCGACTTCCTTCACCATCTGGGCGCCCATGTTCTCGTAGGGATCGGGAAGTTCGATCTCCTTGGCGACGCTCACCCCGTCCTTGGTGACCGTCGGAGAGCCGAATTTCTTGTCGATCACGACA
>DASRKV010000162.1:0-23250 GCA_035648795.1 Opitutaceae bacterium | reverse complement strand
GATGTCGAGCATCCCGTCGCGGTCGAAGTCGGCGACGGCGATGCCGGTCTCCACCGCGCCCAGGGTGAGTTCCCGGAAACGCGCGCCCCACATCCGCGGGTCGTTGAAAACGTTCGGCACGGTCACGCCGCAGTCGGCCGGGTTGAGAACCTCGAACGGCTTGGCGCCGGGCACAGCGGGCGTCGGCGGGCGCAGCGGGGTCGCGGTGAAGGCCGAGTCCGCCGCCAAACCGGTTGAGGCGACAAGCGCGGCGAAAGGCAGGAGCATTCGCAGCATTGATGGACGCGGGTCAGGGCGCGAGCCCTTACGACCTGGCGCGCACCGGGGGAACATCGCGGTCGGCGTGCCGGAGCGCCAGCACCAACGGCGCCGTGATGATTCCAAAAGCCCCGCGTCTGATGGAGCAACCGGCCCGCCCCGTCCAAACCACGGACGAGATCGTGGCATCGGTTGCCCCATCGGAGCACGGAAGTTTCCCCCGAAACAACATCGCAACGCCACGATGCAGCTTATCACGCCCATTAAAACCCTTTTGGGACGAAATGCCTCCAAGCGGTGGCGACAGGCGATCAATCCATGGCCAAAAACATCCGCCCCGGTGAGCTTTCGCGCACCGCCGCTCGCGCCAGCCGAAGGCACGCGGTCGCGAGTCGGGTGACGAGCGACGAGCGGCCAATCGGATGGTGCAGAATCGGTTTGCGGCATGATCACGCTGAACCCCCGCGGGATTAAGGGCGTTCGCCTTTCGACCTTTGACTGCATCGGTCCGCCCTACAGCAGGTCGCCCGCGAACTTGGCGAAGGAGCCGCGCAGTCCCCGGCTCAACGGCAGGCGGGTGCCGTCGCGGAGGATCACCAGGTAATCGCCGTGAGCCGTCGGCTGCAACTCCTTCACTTGATCGAGCTGCACGATGGCCGAGCGGTTGACCCGGGCAAAGCTTGTCTTGCCCAGGCGGTCCTCGAGGGCCGCGAGCGTTTCGCGGACCATCACGCGCTCGCCGCTGCCGAGATGCAGGATGACGTAATTGTCCGCCGCTTCCACCCAGGCGATCTCGTCGGGTTGCAGAAAGATGACCCGGCCGTCGGCCTTCACCGCGAACCGCTCGGGCTTGCGCGCCGCCGGTTCGGATTTGGCGAGGAGGTTTTCGAGGCGCGTCCCGAGGTCGCCGGCCCGCTGTGCGTGCATGTGATCCACGGCCCGCTGCAAGGCGGTACGCAACCGCTCCTGATCAAACGGCTTCAACAAATAGTCGATCGCCTGCACCGCGAACGCCTCGACGGCAAACTTGTCGTGCGCGGTGACAAACACGATGGCCGGCCGCTCCGCCAGGGGAAGCTCGGCCACCACCTGCAAGCCGTCGCAGCCCGGCATCTGCATGTCGAGAAACACCAGGTCGGGCCGGTCGCGCCGGATCGCCACGATCGCCTCCGGGCCGTTATCGTATTCACCGACAATCGTGAGGGGCCAGTCGTCGGGCAGCAGGGCGCGCAGGCGCTCGCGCGCCAACGGCTCATCGTCCACAATCATGAGGCGCAGTGGTTCCATGGCTCAGGTGGCAAACGGGATTTCCAGGCGGACGCACAGGCCCCCGCCGGGTTGGTTGTTCATTGCGAAATGGTGCCGGGCACCGTAAAGTTCGGCGAGCCGCGCGCGGGTATTGGCGAGGCCGATACCTTCGCGGGCGAAGCCGCCGGGCGGCATCCCGCCGCCGTTGTCCGCGACGAGGAGGACCAGGCGGTCGCCCTGGCGCACCGAACTGAGCAAGATCCGTCCGGGCCGGGCGTGCGGTTCGATGCCGTGGCGGATGGCGTTTTCCACGAGCGGCTGCAGGATCAGGCTCGGCACGCGCGCGTCGAGCGTCGCCGGGTCGATGTCCATGCGGACCGCGAGCCGGTCGCGAAAACGGATGTGTTCGATCTCGAGGTATTTCTCCAGGAATCCGACCTCGTCGCGGAGCACGGCGAGCGAAGTGCCGGGCTGCGTCATGGTCAACCGGAGCACCTCCGACAAACGCACCAGCAGGCGGTCGGCGGTGGCGACGTCGGAATGCATCAGGGAGGCGATGCCATTGAGGGCGTTGAACAGGAAATGCGGCTTGAGCTGCCGCAGGAGCGACTGCAGCCGGGCTTCCGTGAGGTGCTTCTCCAGCTCCAGGGCCTGCACCGTGCGCTCGTGGTATTTGCGATAGTAGTCGAGCGCGTGGCTGACCGAGACGATGACGCCGTAGATCAGGAGATTAAAGGGGAATTGCTTCACCAGCAGCGGACGGAACACCTCGGCGAACGTCACCGGCTCGTTGATCACCTGGCTGTGCACCTCGCCGACGAGCGCCCGCAACACGATGTAGGCCAGGGAGAACACCAGCGCGGCCCCGAGGTGGATGCCCGCGGTGCGCCAGGCCACGCCCGCTTCGGGCGGAAAGCGCCGCGCCAGCCACGCGATCGGCACCGAGAGCACCGCCCACACATACCAGTCGCCCAGCGAATAGCTGATCGCCTCCACCCAGGTGATCGAACGGCCCAGGAGGCTGGCCGAAAGATAAAACTGGCCCGCAAACGCGAGCCCCACCAGCGTCCAAAAAACGACGAAGCCCAGCAATCTCAGCAAACGGTGGAGACTGGGGGACGGATGGGACATCGCGAGAAAGGGTTTACATCAAACCTTGACGGGGGATTCAATCCCGTAGCGCCGGTCTCGGCAATGCCTTCTGATGCCCCCTGAATCTCCCACTCCATCCGGATCCGCCGCGCCCGATCTTCCCTGGTCGGCGCCCGGCAGCCGCATGGTGCCGCCGCTGCTGCCGATTCTGCTGCCGCTGATCGTCGCCGCCATCATCAGCGGCCTGTTCATTTCCTGGTGGCTGCCGCCGGTGGTTCCGGCTGGCACCGCCCCGCAGGCGCGTTTCACCGACGTCACGGCCGAGGCCGGCCTGACGTTCTCCCGTCTGGCGGGGGCCACGTCCGCCAGCGAGCCGCCGACGACACTGGGCGGGGCGGTCGTGGTCTTCGACTACAATGGCGACGGTTATCCCGACCTGTTTTTCGTCAACGGCGCGGCGTGGCCGTGGGAAACCCCGCCCGCCGGCGGACGGCCCGGCGGGCGGTGCGCCCTGTTTCGCAATGACGGCAAAGGTCATTTTGTCGATGTCTCCCACGCCGCCGGACTGGACGTCGAACTGCAGGGAATGGCCGCCGCCGCGGGCGATTACGACGACGACGGTCACCCGGACCTGTTCGTCACGTGTGTCGGCAGGAATCACCTTTTCCACAACCGCGGTGACGGCACCTTTGAGGACGTCACCGTCGCGGCGGGCGTCGGGGGCGACGACAACACCTGGAGCACCGGCGCGACCTGGATCGACTACGATGGTGACGGCCAGCTCGATCTCGTGGTGGCGCATTACGCGCGCTGGCCGGCGGAAGTGGGCCTCGGCATGGCCTTCATGATCGCCGACGTGGGCCGCTCCTATGGCGCGCCGGTGGGATTCGTGGACGCCTTTCCTTCGGTGTATCGGAACCTCGGCCACGGCCGCTTCGCGCTCGTCCCCGGGGCCGCCGGGCTGCGCACCATCGATCCGCAAACGGGCCTGCCCATGGCCAAGCCGCTCGCGGTCGTGCCGGTCGACGCCAACGGCGACGGCAGGCTCGACCTGTTGTTCACCTACCATACGGCCGACAACGCGCTTTTCATCAACCAGGGCAACGGCACGTTCCGCCGGTGGACGCCCGGGCTCGATGACCGGCGGGAGGGTGCCGCCGCGGGCCTGGCCGCGACCAGTTCGCTGCCCTTCGCCCAAGCCGCGGGGGTGGACGAGCGCTTTGCCGCCCTCCTGTCCGCCGGCGCGTTCGACGCGGGTAATCGCGACGATACGCAACTGCACCTGCCCTCCAAGCTGGGCATGGCGCTGCTGGACTATGACCACACCGGACACCTCGAGTTGTTGTCCGGCAACGGCCGGGCGGAGTCCAACGTGAACAAATTCGAACAAGGCCGGGAGTTTAACGCCGTGCCGCAGTTGTTCTGGAATCGCGGTGACCGCTGGGTGCCGGCACCCGCCGTCGGAGCCGAGGCGGGTGCCTGGGCGAAGCCCGTGGTCGCGCGCGGCATCGCCGTGGCGGATTTCGACGGCGATGGCGATCTCGACGTGGTGATCGCGCAGAACGCCGGCCCGCCGCAACTCCTGCGCAACGATCAACGGCTCGGGCTGCCCTGGCTCCGCCTCGTGCTGGTCGCGACGCGCAGCCACCGGGAGGCGGGCGGCGCCAGGGTCGAGGTGCACACTCCCCGTCGGATCATCACGCGCACCATGGCGCCGGCGATGGGTTTCATGGCCCAATCCGAGTCGGCGTTGACCTTTGGCTTGGGCGAGGATACCCGCGTGCGAAAGATCGTGATCCACTGGCCCTCGGGACAGCGGCAGGAACTCCGTCCGGGTGCGCTCAACAAAACGCTGGTCATCCGCGAGCCGTGAATCTGCCGGCTGGCCCAATCTTCGGCTGACGCCCCTCCTTGAGAACGCGACCGCCCTCCCCCGCCGGGACCCCTTTCCACCATGAACACAAATCCCTTCTCTCCCAAGAGATCCATTTACCTCCGTCCGCCGGGCTGTTCGAGCCGGCGGTCGCACCCTTCCTGCGCGGGTCTGCTGCTGATCCTCGCCGTGGCGGGGCTCCCGTCCGCCCGGGCCCAACCTTCCGGCGGTCCCTATGGCCCGATCCCCCAGACCTACGATCTGCCCCGTAACGCCGCCCATGTCTTCTATGTGGCGCCCGACGGAAAAGCCGACGCGCCGGGCACGACTCTGGCCCAGCCCACCACCATCGAGGCAGCCATGGCGCGTGTGGTGACCGGCGACGTCATCGTGATGCGCGGCGGGACCTACCGGACCGGCGATCTCACGCTAAATCAAGGGATCACCCTCCAGCCGTATGCCGATGAGCATCCCGTCCTGAAAGGGACACGGGTAGCGGCCAAATGGGACGCCCAGAGGAACGGCTTGTGGCGGACGGCGTGGAGCCCTTTGTTCCCCGCCAAACCGCAAGACTGGTGGCGGCGTCAGTGGTTCGGTAAGGAAACCCCGCCGTGGCGCTTCAACAACGACATGGTCTTCGTCGACGGCGAGCCGTTGAAGGCCGTCGGCTGGGAGGGCGAGATCGACGCCCATTCCTACTGCATCGACTACGAGAAGGGCCAGGTCTACATCGGCGTGGATCCGACGAACCACCTGGTCGAGATCACCGCGTTCGACGGCGCGCTCCTGCGCCCAACCGGGAGCTGTCACGGCAAGACCTCCGATGGCCGGGGGCCGGTGATCCGCGGGATCACCTTCACCCAGTACGCCTACCGGGCCATCGAAATCGAGGGCAAGGAGCCCGAAGGCTTGTCCGACCCCGCCACCTTCGGCAAGGAGGTCGTCGGCACTACCCTGGAGAACGTCACGATCACCTTCTGCTCGCGCGTGGCCGGCTATTTCCGCGGCGACAAACTGACGATCCGGCACTGTCTGGTCAGCGACACCCGGACCGAGGGCATCTACGTCATTGGCTCGGCCGACGTGTTCCTGGAGAAAAACATTTTCCGGCGAAACAACATCCAGGAGATCGCCGGCTACTACCCAGGGGCGGTGAAGATCTTCAACCAATGCTACCGCACGACCTGCCGGGACAACCTCGTCATCGACCAGCCGCACTCGAACGGCATCTGGTACGACGTCGGCAATGTCGACGGCCGGTTCATCGACAACTGGGTCGAGGGAGCCGTCGACGGATTCTTTTTCGAAATCTCCAGGGGGGCGATCTGCGCCGGCAACGTGTTCGTCAACTGCGACAAGGGCATTCGCGTGCTCAACAGCTCGAACGTCCAGATCTACCACAACACCCTGGTCAACACCGTCGCCTCCATCGAACGCATGGAGCGCAGCGCGGTCAACGATCACTTCGGCTGGCATCCCAGCACCGGTCCGGACGTCGACAAACGCGAAGGGCATGTTTTCGTTGGCAACCTGCTGGTCGCGGACGAGAGCTTTCACAAGCCGCTGCTTCGTTTCGAGCAGACGAAAGTCCTTTGCGGCCAGCTCGTGCGGCCGCAAGTAAACCAGCTCGATGGGAACGTCTACGTGCGCCGGGGCGATCCGGCCCCGGCCCCCTTGATCGTGTGGAGCCCGGCGGCGGGCGAGAACTGCACGGTGGAATTCCCCTCACTGGACGGGCTGCGCCGGTTGCATCCGGAGTTTGAAGCCCACAGCCTGTATCTAGAACATCACTACGGAGCCGTTTTCCGGAGCCCGGAGCTGGGCCGGTACGAGTTGATCCAGCCGCTGGCTGAGCCGGCCGCGGCCGCCCCGCTGCCCCCGGAAATCCAGCAGTTGCTCGGCTGGTCCGAGCGCGACGCCTTCACTCCCGGAGCTTTCCCGCTCCGCCTCTGAGCCCGTAACACCGGTCGCCAGCGAACGCTCGAACAGCGAATCTCCTGGCTGGCGCTCGCGGCTACCGTCGGAAAATCACGTCAGCGGCGCGGCAAGTTGATCAGCGCGTCCCGGCCCGCCCGGCCACCGGCAGGCAGGCGTTCACCCAGTCGCGAAATCCGCCGGCGTTGGCGGTGCGAAAACCTTCTCTGGCCAGGACCGAGGCCGCGCGACCGGAGCGGGCGCCCGAAAGGCAGTAAAGGATGATCTCGCGGTCGCCCACCTGGCGGAGAAAAGGCTGCCACTGACGGCGCGCGCCGGTGAGATCGCTCAGCGGCAGCAGCGCGGCGGGCGCGGCCACACCGCCGGCCCATTCGCCCGGCTCGCGCACGTCGACCAGCACGGCTTTCTTGTCACGGACCATTTGCGCGGCCTCGCCGGGCGTGACGCGGCGCACGCCGGACGCGGACGGCGAAAACAAGGAGGAGAATAAACTCAGGAGTGGCATAGTGAGTGATGTCATCTATTAAATGACAAAGCGGCGGCGCGCCTGCAGAGGTTCAATGGGATGGCGGCGGCGATCCGGTGCATCTTTCGGCGGCGCGGGGCCCGGCCGGGGCGGCCGGCTTTTCGTGGCGGCGGGCGTGAGTCATGTAATAGAGCAGCGGCACGGCGATCGGGCTGATGAGCAGCGAGGCGATCGCCCCGAAGAGGAGGGAGATGGCGAGCCCCTGGAAGATCGGGTCGGCAAGGATGACGAGACCGCCCACGACGACGGCAAACGCCGTGAGCATCATCGGCCGGAAGCGCACCGCGCCGGATTCGATGCAGGCCTCGCGCAGCGGGCGGCCGTGGCCCAGGCGCAGCTCGATGAAGTCGACCAGAATGATCGAATTGCGCACCACGATGCCGGCGCCGGCCATGAAGCCGATCATCGAGGTGGCGGTGAAGAACGCGCCCAGCGCCCAGTGGCCCGGCAGCACGCCGACGAGGGAGAACGGGATCACCGTCATCACGATCAGCGGCGTGGAATAGTTTTTGAACCAGCCGACCATCAGCATGTAGATGAGGATGAGCACCGCGCCAAAGGCCAGGCCGAGGTCGCGGAAGACCTCGATCGTCACCTGCCACTCGCCGTCCCATTTCATCGACGGCTCGGCGGTGTTGAACGGCATGGTGGCGTTGTAGATTTTCACCGTGGATTGCGTCCCGCCGAAGTCGCGGCCGTCGAGCCGGGCGAGCGCGTGGTTCATCTGCAGGATGGCATAGACCGGGCTTTCGATCACGCCGGCCACGTCGCCGGTAACGTAGGTCACGTTTTGGAGGTTCTTGTGGTAGATGTTTCGCTCGCTGTGGGTCGACTCAACCGTCACGAGTTCGCGGAGCGGCACCAGCGGCGCCTGCGGGTTCAGCTCCGAGCGCACCGGCAGCGCCAGGAGGTCTTCCGGCCGGGCGCGGAGCGCGCGCGGCAGCTCCAGCACCACGTCCACGTCCTCGCGTTCGCGGGGCGCATGGAGCAGGGTGACGGGATAGCCCTGAACGGCGAGCTGCACGGTCCGCGCGATGGCGGCCTCGGTGATGCCGTGCAGCGCGGCCTTGGCCTTGTCGACGCGGAAGATCGTCTTGGGCTGTTCGCGCTCGACGTACCAGTCGACGTCGACCACGCCCGGCGTGGCGCGGAAGATCTCGCGCACCCGGCCGGCGAGCTTGAGGCGCGACTCCTCGGTCGGACCATACACCTCGGCGACGAGCGTCTGGAGCACCGGCGGGCCGGGCGGCACCTCGGCAACGGCGACCGCGGCGCCGTACCGGGCCGCGATCGCCGCCAGCCGGGGCCGCACCCGCCGGGCGATCTCGTGGCTCTGCGCCCGGCGCTCGTCCTTGGGCAGGAGATTGATCTGGAGATCGGCGACATCGGCGCCGCGGCGCATGAAATAGTGCCGCACCAGGCCGTTGAAATTGAACGGCGACGCGGTGCCGGCGTAGACCTGGTAGTCGCGCACCT
Source organism: Opitutaceae bacterium (assembly GCA_035648795.1). Lineage (GTDB taxonomy): Bacteria > Verrucomicrobiota > Verrucomicrobiia > Opitutales > Opitutaceae > Fen-1467. The sequence goes on along the minus strand of DASRKV010000162.1, from coordinate 14,842 downwards.
CGGGTTCGGTGCGCACCGCCGCAGCCATCTCGCGGGCGACGGCCGTCGTCTGCTCCAGCGTGGAGCCCTTCGGCATGTTGAGGATGACCTGGAACTCCGACTTGTTGTCGAAGGGCAGCATCTTGACCTTGACGGCGCCGAGGCCGACCAGCCCGACCGAGCCGGCGGTAAGGCCGGCCACCACCGCCAGGAACGCCCAACGCCAGCCGCGATGGGCGAGGAGCGGGCCCATGACGCGACGGTAGAGCCGGGTGAAAGCCGTGTCGGACGTGGACTCGTCGGCGGCCTCCTCCTCGTCAGTCAGCGGCGCGTCGACAAACTCGGTGGCGTGACCCGCGGGGCGAGCGTGGCCCCGCAGCACCTTGAGGGCGGCCCACGGCGTCACGGCGAACGCCACGAGCAGCGAGAAAAGCATGGCGGCGCTGGACCCGATCGGAATCGGGCGCATGTACGGTCCCATCATGCCACTGACGAAGGCCATCGGCAGCACCGCCGCGATCACCGCCCAAGTCGCCAGAATCGTCGGGTTGCCCACCTCGTCCACCGCCTCGACCGCGATCTGCAGGAGGCGCTTGCGGCGGCAGCCGGGCAGGCCCATGTGACGGACAATGTTCTCCACCACCACAATCGCGTCGTCCACCAGGATGCCGATCGAGAAGATCAGCGCGAAGAGCGTGATACGGTTGAGCGTGTAACCGTAAAGGTAGATGACCAGCAGCGTGAGGCCGAGCGTGACCGGGATCGCGAGCATCACGACGAGCGATTCGCGCCAACCGAGGAAGAGCAGGATGAGGATCGCGACGCCAAAGATCGCCAGCCCCATGTGAAGGAGCAGCTCGTTGGACTTGTCGCTGGCAGTGGCGCCATAGTCGCGCGTGACCGACACGCCAACGTCGGCGGGGATGAGCGCGCCCTTGAGCGAGTCCACCTTGCGGAGCACCGCGGCCACGACGTCGACGGCGTTGGCGCCGGGGCGCTTGGCCACGCTCAGGGTGACGGCGGCCTGCTCGAGCAGGGCCGGACCTTGCGCCCGGGCCGCAAGCGTCGGCCCGTCGGCCAGGCCGTTCGACTGGCTCACGGCCCCGCGCTTGTCGAAGGGCGATGGCCCGACCTGAGAGCCTCCCGTCCCGTAGAGCACATAGTCAGCCGGCTCCGCCGGGGCGTCCGTGATGGTGGCGACATCGCGCAAATAGATCGGGTGGCCGTCGGCCACCGCGACCACCACGGCGCCCACGTCACGCGCATCGCGGAAAAAGGTGCCGGTCTGCAGGAGGGTTTCCTGGTTGGCGACATTCTGGGCGCCCGTGTAGGCCTGCGCGTTGGCCTGCTGGAGCATCGGCACGAGGGAGGCGGCGCTGAGGTTGCGCGAGGTGAGCCGCTGGGGGTCGAGCAGGACCCGGATCTGCCGGCGGGTGCCGCCGATGAGCGTCGTCTCGGCCACCTCCGGGATGGTCTTGATCGAGTCGTCCACCTGGGCGGCAATGCGCCGCAGGGTGGCGTGGTCGTAACGGGCGCTGTGGAACGTGAGCGCGAGGATCGGCACATCGTCGATCGTGCGCGGTTTGACGAGCGGGAAGCTGACCCCGAGCGGGATGCGGTCGAAATTGGTCTGCAGTTTCTGGTTAAGCTTCACCAGGCTCTTTTCGAGGTCTTCGCCGACCTTGAACCGCACAATGGTGAGATCGGCGCCCGGCATGGCGGTGGAATAAAGATACTCCAGGCCGGGAATCTCCCAGAGGAGCTTCTCCAGCGGGCGCGTGACGCGGCTTTCGACCTCGGCGGCAGCGGCGCCCGGCATGGCGACCATCACGTCGATCATCGGCACCTTGATCTGCGGCTCCTCCTCCCGTGGCAGCATCAGCACGGCAAAGAGGCCGAGCAGCAGCGAGGCGACCACAACGATGGGCGTCAGCTTTGAGTCGATGAAGAACGACGCCATGCGGCCCGCGAAGCCATACTTCGCCGGGTCGGGAAAGGCGGCACCGGGCGTCGCGCTCACGGAGTGACCTCCAGAATCTGGCCTTCCCGCAAGCCGGCGGGCGGGTCGACGACAATCCGTTCGCCGTCGGCCAGCCCGGCGAGGATTTCCACCCGGTCCCCACGCACGGCGCCCGTCTTGACGAGCCGGAGGACCGCGAAGGCGAAATGCGGCCTGGGCATCTTGCCCATGTCTGTCGAAACCAAGGGCGGGACGCCCGGGCCGCTCTCCGCGACGACAAACACGCGTTCCATCTGACCAAGGGTGGACACGGCCGTGGCGGGCGCCAACAAGGCGCGCACCGGCAACCCCGGCACCTGGACGTGGGCATACTGGCCGGAGCCCACCAGCGTGCCGGGCGGCACGGTGATCTTGGCCATGATCGCGCGCGTGGATGGATCGGCGGCCGAGGAAAGCTCCACGAGACTGCCGGTAAAGGCGGCACCGGTCGCGGGTACGTCCACGGCCAACGGCGTGCCGACGGCCAGCCGCGGCGCCAGCGAATCGGGAATGCCGGCTTCGACCTGGAAATCACCGGTGCCCTCAAGCTCGAGCAGAGGCATGCCGGGCGCGGCCAGATCGCCGGTGCTGGCCAGCTTGCGGGCCACGACGCCGTCGAACGGCGCCGACACGGTCGCGTAGCCGAGCATCACGTCGGCTTCGCGCACCATCGCCTGCGTCATGGCAAAGCGGTCCTCGAGGTTCTTCACCATGTCGGGCGTACTGGCGCCCTTGCCGAGGAGGTCGCGCTCGCGGTCAAGGTCGCGCCGGGCCTGGTTGAGTTGCGCCTGCGCCTGGAGCAGGCGGGCGGAGATCTCGCCGGCGGAGATCTTGACGAGCCGGTCGCCGGCCTTCACGCGCTGGCCGAGCGTCACGGGCAGCTCCTCGATCACGCCCATGACCTTGGCGGCGATCACCGCATGCTGCACCGGGCGCACGGTGCCAGCGACCTCGGTGAGCATGGGAACCTCCTCAATCCGGACGAGCGCCGTCCGCACGCGAACGGGCGGGCGTGAATCCCTCGCCTGGTTATCGGCGTCTTGTCGGCTGCAGCCGGCCGCGAACGCGAAGGAAAACAGAAAGAAGATGAGCGGGGCGGTTTTCATGGAGTCGATGGTGGCCGCGAGCGCCAGCGAGCGGCTGGTCCGCTCGCTGGCGCTCGCGACCACGATTTCAGGTCAAGATGGCAGAAGTGGTTCGAGACCGAGCGCCCGGCGCAGCTCAGTAAGGGCAATGCGCTCATCGGCCGCGGCGACGGCGCGGCGCATGCGCGCCTCGATCAGGCGGCTCTCGACGCCGATGAGATCCGCCGTGAGCAGGGCGCCTTTTTCGAAACGGGCGCGGCTGAGGGCGGCGCTTTCCTCCGCCTGTTCGATGGCACGGGCGGTGACGGCCAACCGCTCGACTGCTTCCGCGTGAGCGAGGCGCGCCTGCTCGACCTCGAGGCCGATCCCCAGCGTGGCCTTGCGGAGCATTTCCTTGACCTGGGCCAGCTCGGCCGCGGCCTGGCGGGTTTTCCCGGTGGTGGTTCCGCCATCGAAAACATTGAGGTCCACCGAGACACCGGCGAGCCAGCTGTCGGCATGACGGTTGAGCTCCCAGCCTTGGTCATATTGATAACTGGCAAAGGCGTTGACCGTCGGCAGATGGCCGCCCCGGGCCGCGCGGACCATCGCCTCGGCGGCGCGGACGCGTTCCCGCAGTCCGACCAGTTCGGGCCGCTGGGAAAAACCGGCGGTGTCGGGCATCACCAGGCGCGCCAGCGCGGGATCGTCCTCCGCCAGCTCCACCGCTTCCCCGGAAGCGTCGAGACCGAGAACAAACCGGAAGGCGCGCTCCGCGAGCGCCGCGCCATGACGGGCGGCGGCCAGGTTCTCCTCGGTCTGCGCCAGTTGCACCTCCAGGCTGAGCAGATCGGCCTTGAGCATCTGACCGGCGTCGAACCGCGCGCGCGCGACGGCGACTCCGGCGGTGTAGGCCCGGACCCCGGCGTCGACCGCCGCCAGCGCCTCGCGCGCTTTGCGGATGTTGAACCAGGCCTTGATCGCCTCGGCGCCAAGCTGCTGTTGGGCGGCGAGCAAGTCCTGCCCGGCCGCGAGCGCTCCGGCCTTCGCGGCGGCAAGCCCCCCCGAGGCGCGGCCACCGCTATAGAGATTGTAGGCCACCGTGCCGGTGGCGTTGAGATCATCGATCCGGCCGGGGTGGTTGAAATCGAGGGCGAAATCGAAGGCGCGCTGGTTGAGGATCGAGCCGAACGCCATCATCGGGCTGTTGGTTGCCGTGTAACGTCCCTGAAGCGAGAGCTGCGGAAACCAGGCGGCCCGGGCCTGCTCGGTCATGGCCTGGGCGCCGGCGACGCGCTCGCGGGCCATGCGGCTGTCGGGACTGTTCTTGAGGGCGGTCGCAAGGGCCCGGTCGAGCGTCCACGGCTCGGCCCGCAGCACACTGGCCGCGGCCCACGACGCCAAGACGAGGATGATGAACGTCCAGCGGAGGACGAAGGTCGGGGGGAACGCGGTGGCGGCCACCGCCGGGGCCGGGCAAGAAGTTTTCATGGGATCAGGAGGACCGACCACCCAGGCCCAGGAGCAGGCCGAGAATGCCGCCGTAGAGCGCGCCCCGCCACCAGGTGGACGTGAGCGGGCAGGTGCCGGAGGTGCATTGGCCGAAATAGCCCAGCAGCCCGCCCAGCAGCGCGCCGGCGAGGACGAAGGCAAGGAAACGAAACAGCGGGTGGTTCATGGCTTCCGCTCCGGATGCCCCGCGCCGGCGCCGTCGCCCAATCCCAGCCGGCGCAGGATGATCTCCGCCGGGCAGAAGCCGGTGAAAGCGGACTGAACGAGGTTGCAGCCGACAAACACGGTGAGCAACAGCCACCAGGGGCTCACGAAGTGCGCGAGGGTGACGCTGACCAGCACCAGGGTGCCGGCGAGGAGGCGGACGGAGGATTCGATTTTCATGGAGAATCAGCTTGACCTGTTTAAAACTATATGCACATATAAGGATATAGTTGAATTCATGTCAAGTCCTGTCTCACTGTTCTGCCTGCCGATGAAGAACCGTCCGCTTTCCCCGGAAGCGCTGGACTTGGTGGCGCGCCGTTTCGCCGTGCTGGCCGAACCGATGCGGCTGCGGCTGCTGCAGGCGCTGTTCGACGGCGAGAAACACGTCAATGCGCTGGTCGAACTGACCGGCGGCACGCAGGCCAACGTCTCCCGCCACCTGCAGACGCTGACCGACGCCCGCCTGCTCAAACGCCGCAAGGAGGGTCTGCAGGTCTTCTACGCGATCGCCGACCCGACGATCTTCAAGCTTTGCGAACTCGTCTGCGGCAGCCTGGAGAAGGAGCATGCCGCGATCGCCGGAGTGCTTCACCGGGAGTAGTTTCGGCAAAGTTGCGGGGTTGGCTTGATTTTTCCGCCGCGGCCCCCTTGATCCGGTTGTTTTTCGGGCTTTCCGAGGGGGGTCTTGCTGATACCAGCAAGACCTCACCACGAACCCCCGACCGATTTTATGGTAGATGATCTGATAATTGGCATGGCCGGCTCCGGCGGCGACGGCATCGTCTCCGCCGGCGAGTCGTTGATCGGCGCCGCCGCCGCCGAGGGGTACTTCGCGATTCTGACCAAGAGTTTCGGCTCGCAGATCCGCGGAGGCGAGTCCTCGTGCCGGCTGCGCGTTTCGGCCCGGCCCGTGCTGAACCCCGGCGGGACGCTCCATGTCGCCGTGGTGCTGAACTGGGAGGATTTTCTCCGGTTTGGCGGCGAGCTGCCGGTGGGACCCGGCACCGTGGTCATTTACGAGACCAAGACCGGGGTCGAGCCGGCCCAGCTTCCCCTCGGCGGGATCACGCCGGCCGTGGTGGTCGCCGTGCCCATGGAAGCCATGGCGATGAAAGCGGCGGGCACGCTCCAGGCGAAGAACAACGTGGTCCTCGGCCTCCTGGCGGGCTGGTTTGGGCTGGCCCGCGAAAGCATCCTGAAAGGCATCCGCAAGAAATTCGCCCGGAAAGGCGAGGCGGTGCTGCAGGGCAATGAGCGCGCCTTCGCCGCCGGGCTGGAGTATGCGGATCAGCATTCGCTGGGTGACGAGCGCCACTTGAGCCCTCCGGCGCCCGCGTCCGGCCGCAAAGTGTTGACGGATGGGAATGAGATGTGCGGGGCCGCGGCCCTCTTCGCGGGCTGCAAATTCTTCGGCGGTTATCCGATCACGCCCGCGTCGGAAATCATGCAATACCTCGGCCGCGAGATCTGGAAACACGGCGGATCGCTGCTGCAGGCCGAGGACGAGATCGCCGGCGTCGCCGCGGCCGTCGGCGCGTCGTTCGCCGGGGTCAAGGCCATGACCGCGACCTCCGGGCCGGGTCTTTCGCTCAAAACCGAGGTGCTGGGGCTCGCCAGCGTCGCCGAACTGCCGCTCGTGTGTGTGGACGTCCAGCGCGGTGGACCCTCCACCGGCATGCCGACGAAACCCGAGCAGGCGGACCTTTTTGCCGCCGTCTTTTCCGCGCACGGCGACACCGTGCGCCCCGTGCTGGCGCCGGTCAGTGTCGCCGACACGTTTGGCATCACGGTGGAAGCCTTCAACATCGCGGAGCAATATCAGACTCCGGTGCTCGTGCTGTCGGACCAGGAGATCGCCCAGCGCAAAGAGATCGTCGATCCGGTCGATCCTTCGCGGTACAAACTGGTCGACCGCCTTCAACCCACCGGGCAGGAGCTGGAGAAATACGTCCGGTTCCGTTTCACCGAGTCCGGCATCAGCCCGCTCAGTCATCCCGGCATGAAGGGCGGCAATTATCTCGCCGCCGGCATCGAGCACAACGAGCTGGGTGCGCCGACGGCGAACGGCGAGCTTCATGCCCGCATGAACGACAAGCGGCTGAAGAAAATGGACCCGCTCAAACTGCGGCGCGACCTCTTCCTGATCGAGGGCGATCCCGATGCGACGATCGGGTTGATCAGTTGGGGCAGCATCGCCGGCGTGGCGATGGAAGCGCTGCAACTGGCGCGGGCCGAAGGCATCAAGACCCGGCTGCTCGTGCCCAAGCTCCTTTATCCCGTGGCGGAAAATATCTACCAGGAGTTTTTCGCGCCGCTGCAGCAGTGTCTAGTCGTCGAACAATCCCATCAGGGCCAGCTGTACCGCATCATCCGCATGTGGGTGTCGGTCCCTCCCCGGTACGATGTGCTGGCCAAGAGCGGATCCAATCCCATCGCGCCGGAAGAGATCCTGGAGAAACTCCGCGCGATGGCGCGGGGCTGAACCGCCCCGACCGAGATTGGCCGGACGAATGCGGTTAAACCCATGTCTCGAATGAAAGCGACCAGACCGAATAGTTGTAGGGCGGCATGGCCCGATGCCACCGCATTTCCTGAGGCGTGGCGGGGTCCGGCCTCCTTCGCCAAGGCTACGGAGGCCATGGCGACGCCGCCCTACATATCCAGCTGCACCCTGCCGGTTTAGAGCAGACACATCACTGAGATTGCCACCATGAGCACCGAATGTCCCCTGAGCCCGGAAGTCTTCACGACCAAGGATTATCGCAGCAGCCTGAAGCCGATCTGGTGTCCGGGCTGCGGCGACTACGGTGTGGTCACCGCAATCTACCGGGCGCTCGCCGCCATCAAACGTCCGCCGCACGAAATCGCCTTTATTTCCGGCATCGGGTGTTCCAGCCGCATTCCCGGTTATACCACAGCCTATGGTTTCAACACGGTGCACGGGCGGGCGCTGCCGATCGCGCAGGGCATCAAGATGGCGAATCCCGAGCTGTTGGTGCTGGTGGCGGGTGGCGACGGCGACGGTTTCTCGATCGGCGGGGGTCACGTGCCGCACGCCGTCCGCCGCAATCCCGACCTGACCTACATCGTGATGGACAATCAAATCTATGGCCTGACCAAGGGCCAGTTGTCCCCCACTTCGCCGCGCGGCAAAAAAACCGCCTCTTCAGCTTACGGGAGCATGGAAGAGCCGGTGAATCCGCTGCTGTCCGTCCTCGCATACGGTGCCGGGTTTGTGGCCCAGGGCGTGCCCGCGGACATGGAGGGCCTCGCGCAGATGATCGAGGAGGCGATTCGCTATCCCGGCTTTTCCTTCGTGAATGTGCAATCGCCCTGCATCACCTACGGCGATCCGGACACCCAACTAAAGACCCAGCGGGCGCGGATGCACAAGCTCGAGGCGGAAGGCCACGACGTGACCAATCGGATCCGCGCCATGGAATTGGCGCAGGAATACGGCGAAACGCTCTACACGGGCGTGTTCTACCGCAATCCCAAGCCGCCGCCCACCTACGAGAGCCAGATCCGGGAACGTCAACAAGCCCTGCGGGGCGAAGCCTCGGCGCTCGCAACGCTCCTGGGCCGGACGGATGACGGCGTCTGAAGCGCGGCGAGGACGCTGCGTCTCCAGGGACATTCAGTCTGGGCCGGGACGATGCAATGAACCTCGCCCTCGTTCGCAGACAAGAACGCCGACAGGTGATCGGTGTAGGAGCCTGCTTGCCCGTTCGACCGGCTCAGGGTCCCGAGCTCGCGGGCAACTCCGCTGATTCGCGGCGCCCCGCCGGGCTACGTTTATCGCCGGCGGCAGACGGCGGCGACACGACGTGGCGAAGAACCGGGTGCCGTGCCGGTGCAAACGGCCCGGGGCAACGCCCTGCGCTGATCACTGGTCGAGGCGGGTGCGCCAGTCCGCCGGCAGAAGATCCAGCGCAAGCTCCCGCAGCCGCGGGTCGGCAATTTCCAGCCCAAACGCCTTGTTCAACACGTGCAGGCGGTAAAGCGTCGTCATGGTGAGGGATCGCAATTTTCCCTCATCGATTTCCTTCAGGCAGCGTGTCAGTTGCGCCCGGGCAAGATCGGCCTCACGTCCCCTCGCCAGCACGATGGCAAGGGATACGCGTCGATCCCATGGCATGCTACGATCCGCTTTGCCGGCGAGGCGGGTTTTGATCAAATTGACGGTTTGAGCCATGCCGGACGCATCGTCCCGGGCATTCTCGATCTGCGCCCGCGCCACAATGGCGCCGAGATTGGCGGGAAAACGCCGCAACGCCTGACCCAGGGACGCAGCCATATCGAGTTGGCTCATCTCGATGAAATATTCCGCGAGCCGGCTCATGGCCGTGGCATCGTCTTGTTCTTCGACGACTTCGAGGACCGTCACCGACTGTCCCTCAAATCCGGTGATGGTGGGAAACTGATAGGGTACAGGCCGAAGCCACGGCGGCAATCCCCAGTGATGCAGTCCATCGACAAACGAACCTTCGAGCTGACCCAAACCCCAACGCGCATATTCGTCGAGATAAGAATCCCACGAAGGTATGATGATATGCGTGACCCCGCGCCGGCGGATCAACTCCAGCGCCTCCTCCGCCGTGGTCGCGCTGGCGATCCTCACCGCGGCCACAAATCCGTCCTTGTTCGCCGAATCGAGCGTGGCCAGTCCGCTCAGTCCGCCGTAATAACACAAGGAGGCAGTCTCGTTGGGCGGCGCCAGAACCACCGCCCCTTTGGCGCCCGCTTGCTTGGCCAGCCAGTGGGCCAAATCCCGCTCGGTCAGCTCTTTCGCCTCCGGTTCAGTCAGCAATTCTTTCATCCCGGCCCCCGTTAGCGGCATGAGCTGGATCGCACCCAGCATCAGAATCAACCCCACGATCCCGGACCACGCCCAACGGGTGAGACGGGGTCTGGCCGTCCGGCGCATGGCTGCCGTGGCCGCGACCAGCAAGACCAACAGCATCGCATCGAGCGAATTCCACCAACCGAGCTGCCGACACGCGAACCCGAACGTGACCAAGACCGGGCCCAGCGCGATGGCGAGCATGGTGCGGAGTCCGGGGCCGGTCCCATGGCGGACGAGCATCCATGTCGCCGGCAGCACCAGCAATAGCGGCAAAACCGTGGCCCAGACCGTGCGGGTGATCCCATCATGAATGATCCAATCCCAGAAGCTTGCCGCCACCGCGCCGTCCGGCAGTTTCGTCAGCCGGGACGAGGCCAGATCCGCCGCCAGAAATCCCTGGTTGTGTGTCTTCCACATGACCACCGGCAACGCCGCGAAGGCGGCGGCGGCCAGCACGACCACACCGATGTCGCGAAGACCCCGGGAGGGTTTTCCCCTTTGAATCCAAGCCACCGCCCGCGAAAGCAACTCGCCGCCGCCGAGCCATGCCAGACCGTAAAGCGGGTGAATCGCCTGCAGCTGCCAGGCTCCCAAATGCGCGGGGTAATATTCGACAAGATAAGCCACGAATATCGTGGCCGCACCGCCAAGCGCCCAAGCCCGCCAGGGTGTCGCCTCCGGCGCTGCGGCCGGATCTTCCTTCGCGTCGCCGCGCCCAACCCATGCCGCCAGCAGCGCGCCCAAGGCGATCCCAAGGAGAATCGCGACCTGGCCGGCCACGCCAATCCACAATCCGAAGCCGCCCATGACCCCGGCGGTGAAAAACCAACGCCATGTCCGCGGACTTGCGTGCCCGGGTCCGGTCTCCGGCCGCCCGCCCCCGGCCGGCGGCCTGACAGGAGAGCCGGCACCGATCCCGCCCAGCAACAAAAGGACCGACCACAGGGCGCAGATTTGCGCCAGCGCGTGATGATCGGGCAGCCCCGGGAGAAATCCCCCCGCCAGCGGGAACATGGCCGCCAATCCAATGGAAAGCAGTGCGGCGGGAAAGGCGCCAAACCGCCACGCCACAAAAATCGTGGCGGCCACGAGCAGTAACAGATGGAGCAGCGGATCCGCAAAAAGCGCCGCGCGCTCCACCGACAGACCGGGCGGCCGGCCGGAAATCTCATGGTCGAGCCAGGCGATCAGCCCGAGCCACCACCGATAGGGGGAAGCCGCGTTCACTTCGTGGCCGAACGGCGCATTCTCATAGTCGATGTGCCGCACCCGCCATTCCCGATGGGCCAACATCAGTTGAGTCTGGATAATCCAACTGTAACTGTCGTTGTTGTGCTCCGGCACAATCATTCTGCGCATGCCGCCGACATAGCCGCTCGGTGAAGCGGCATCGACCTTCAGCTCGTCCTTGGCGAGGCTGGTTACGTATTCCACGCGTCGCCCGCGAACCCCGCCGGCCCAGACCAGGAACCCGCACGCACAAAGCGGAATGACCATCCAGGCCGAGGAAGGAAACCGGAGACGCAAATTCATTCAGATCGTTGCCGCGGGTTTGGAGAACACTTCAAAATCGTGAGGGCAATATGGGGAGAGACAAGTTCTGGATCCGTCCGCGGGCCAGCCTTTTCTTGACTCGCCAGCGAAAGATTCGTCCCATCGTCGCGCCCATGTTTTTCGCTGAGAAGCCTCTTCGCCGGAAGGCGACGGCCATGGTCATGCACCATGTGTATGGCGGTCTGCTGGCGGGGATCCTGCTCACCGGTCCCGCCGCCTGGGGAGCGGACACCGCTGGGGGCATCACGGAAAAAACGCTGGCGCCGCGCTCCGGTCCGCGCGGAAAGACCATGTTCGTCCAGCTCCCGCCGGAGGAGACGGGCGTGCGGACGGAAAATCGCTACGCCGACCCCAGGATGTGGGGTGATCGCTTTCTGGAAGCCGCTGCCGGTTCGATCGGCTCCGGAGTGGCCATCGGCGACTATGACGGCGATGGCTTGCCGGACATCTTTGTCGTGAGCAAATCGGACAGCTGCCGACTCTTTCATAATCTCGGGAACTGGAAATTCGAGGATGTAACCGACCGGGCCGGGGTCGGCGACAAGGGCGCGGCGGCCCTGATCTGGAAGCAGGGCGCGACGTTTGTCGACGTGAACAACGACGGGCTGTTGGATATCTACGTCTGCCGGTTCGACGCGCCCAATCTGCTTTATATCAACCAGGGCGATGGCACCTTCAAGGAGATGGCCCACGCCTACGGGCTCGACGTCAAGGACGCCAGCGGCGTGGCGGTCTTTTTCGATTACGACCGCGACGGCTGGCTCGACGTCTTTATTCAGACCAATTTATTGAATATTGCGCAGCATCCCAACGGCCAACGGAACCATCTCTTCCACAACAATCGCGACGGCACGTTCACGGATGTGACCGAACGCGCCGGCATCAGCGGGGAAGCCCAGGGGCATTCCGCCACCTGTTGGGATTATGATGGCGACGGCTGGCCCGATCTTTACGTGGCGAACGATTTCGGCATCCCGGACAAGCTCTACCACAACAACCGGGACGGCACCTTCACCGACGTGATCGGCAGCGTGGTGCCCCACACGACGTTCGCCTCGATGGGCTCGGATCTGGGCGACGTCAACAATGACGGCCTCGTTGACTTCCTCGTCGCCGACATGGCCGCGACCACCCACGAGAAGGATCAACGCACCGCGTCGACCATTCGCGGAGGAGTCTTGGGACACCTGGACCCGTCCCTCAAAGTGCCGAAATACCTGCACAGCGCGCTTTATGTGAACACGGGCACGGGCCGTTGTCTGGAAGCGGCTTACCTCGCCGGGATCGCCGCCACCGACTGGACGTGGTCCGTGCGTCTTGAGGATCTCGACAACGACGGCCGCCTCGACCTATTCGTAACGAACGGCATGAACCGGGAGCAGACGAACATCGACCTCATATCGCGGGAAATGCAGGCCGAGACGACCGCGGAACGGATCCGCGCCATGCATGACAGCCCGGTGATGACCGAGCACAACCTTGCCTTCCGCAACCTGGGCGATCTGCAGTTCAAGAACGTGGGCGCCGAGTGGGGGCTCGACGAGAAAGGCGTCAGTTTTGGCGCCGCCTTCGGCGACCTGGACGGCGACGGCGATCTGGACCTGGTCTATGTAAACTACCAGAACAACGTCAGCGTCCTACGCAATGACTGCGATACCGGCCATCGCGTGATCTTCGATCTGCGCGGGACCGTGTCCAATCGCTTCGGCGTCGGCGCGTTCGTACGGATCGAGACCGCCTCGGGCATCCAGGTGCGCCCGCTCGTGCTCGCCCGCGGCTACATGTCCAACAGCGAACCGATCGCCCATTTCGGACTGGGAGATGACACCCTGATCAAGCGCGTGACCGTGATGTGGCCAAGCGGGCACCTACAGCAGTTCACGAATCTGCCCGTTGACCGGCGTTTCACCATCACCGAACCATCCACGCCGCCACCGCCGTTCCCGGAGCCGAGCCGTCCGGCGCCCGGGCAGTTTGCCGAGGTGAGCCAGACCACGGGTTTGGCCCTGCGCTCCCACGAAGAGCCGATCGACGAGGTCTCCGTCCAGCGGCTGCTCCCGGTTCGGCTCAACCGCCGTGGCCCCGGCCTCGCGGTTGGCGACATCAACGGCGATGGGCTGGACGACGTGGTGATTGGCGGGACCAGCGTGGATCCGGCGCACATCCTGATCGGCTCGCCTGCGCATCAGTTCGCCACCACGGACACGTCGGCGCTGCTGCCGGTTGGCCCGGTCAATGACGGACCGGTGCTGTTGTTCGAGGCCGACGGCGACGGGAACAACGACCTGCTGGTGACCAAGGGCGGCAACAGCCTGCCGGCAGAAGCGCCCGAGTATCAACCGCGATTGTTTCTGGGTGACGGCCATGGCGGTTTCCGACCGGCGCCGAACGACGCGCTGCCTCCGTTGCCGATAAGCGTGGGTGCCGTGGCGGCGGCCGACTTCGATCGCGACGGCCGGCTCGATCTGTTCATCGGGGCCCGGGTCCTGCCCGGCGAGTATCCGCTGGCCCCGCGCAGCGCACTCCTCGCCAATCGCGGCGGCAAGTTCGCGGACGTCACCGACACCCTTGCGCCGGGGTTGCGCGAAGTCGGAATGGTCACCTCCGCCCTGTGGACCGACGTGGACGGCGACGGCTGGCCTGATTTGCTGCTCACCTTGGAATGGGGCAACGTGAAGTATTTCCACAATCGCCAGGGGGCAGGGTTCGAGGACTGGACCGAGAAGGCGGGCTTCGCCGCGGCGGGCACCGGCTGGTGGAATTCGATTGGCGCCGCCGATTTCAATGGTGATGGCCGGCCCGATTACGTCGTCGGCAATGTCGGCCTCAACACGCAATACCACGCCAATCCCGGGCATCCGGCTCTGCTTTTCTCCGGCGACTTCATCGGCGATGGTTCGACCCAGTTGATCGAGGCCTATTATGAGGGCGATCGGCTCTATCCCTGGCGCAACCGCCAGGATCTCGGGGCCGCAATTCCCTCCATTCTGAAACGCTTCCCCAAAAACGATCTCTACGCCCGGGCCACCCTCGCCGAGATTCTCGGCGAGGACAAACTGGCGGCGGCACAACGTTTCGCCGCCACGGAATTTCGCAGCGGCGTGTTCCTGAGCCAGCCCGACGGCACGTTCCGCTTCGAACCCCTGCCCCGCATTGCGCAAATCGCGCCGTTGCAGGGCATCGTCGCCGGGGATTTCGACGGCGACGGCCATGCCGACATCTATGCGGTGCAAAACTCCTACGCACCGATCCCCTCAGTCGGCCGCTTTGACGGCGGCCTCAGCCAGTTGCTGCGAGGCGACGGGCACGGGCACTTCACCCCGGTGCCCCCAGCCGAAAGCGCCCTGATCGTGCCCGGCGACGCCAAGGCTCTCGCCGTGCTCGACCTCGATCACGACGGCTGGCCGGACTTTCTCATCACGCGGAACGACGACACCATGCTGGCGTACCGCAACAATCGCGTGGTCGGCCGGCACTTTTTGCGCATTCAATTGCGGGGACCGGCCGGCAATCCGACCGCCGTGGGGGCGCGCATCACGGTCGAATTGGCTGACGGGTCAACCCAGACCAGCGAGATTTATGCCGGCTCGGGCTGCTACAATCAGTCGTCGGCCGTTGGTTTCTTCGGCTATCCCGATGCTGCTCCACCGAGACGTATCCGCGTCCGCTGGCCGTCCGGGG
>DASRKV010000161.1:0-7641 GCA_035648795.1 Opitutaceae bacterium | reverse complement strand
GTATAAAGGCGCGCCTTCAGTTCGGTCTGGAGCGCGGTTTTGTTGGCCCGGAAAGATTCGAGGCGCCGCTCCTGCTCGCCGTCCAGTTGCGCACCGGCCTCCCGCGAGGCGAGCCGGGCGCTGAGGGGCGCATAAAATGGCTCATTGACGAATCTGGCAAGTTCCTCCGGCGCGTTGAGCTGCACAACGCGGGGCGCGGCAGGCAGCAGCGCCATGCCGAGGGGCGGAGGCAGGGGTGGAAAAAACACGCGCACCAGCCGTCCGAGGCCGCGCATATCGCCGGGCGAACGATCAGCCGGCAGATAGTCCAAGGTGCCGGTCGGCGATGACGGTTGCGCTGCCGGGGGGACCGGCGCGGGAGCGGGTATCTGAGGCTGCGCCAGTCCCGAAGCGGCGAGCCCGCCAGAGAACATCACCTGGCCAAGCAGGACGACGAGTTTCCGTCGGTCTCGGAAGAATGGGACAAGGATGTTCACGGCGGGGCGGGTCCAGGCTTCCTCGGGGCGCCTTCGGGGAATTGCGGAGAATTCTTTGGACTTCCGAGGCGCCAGGACAACTCAAACCAATCGATGTGCCGGGGATGTCGAACGGTGGCGGAGGCGTGCGATGGCCGGGTCAGTGCGCCGGGCCAAGCAGTTTCGCCTTCGCCTGCTGGAACTCTTCGTCGGTCAAGGCTCCTTGATCCTTGAGCGCCTTCAGCTTCAGGAGCTGGCTGGCAATATCCGTGTTGTTGTTCGGAGCCCAGGTTGGGGCGTTCACCGCTGCGCCGGTGGGCGGGCGGTTATAGATGTCAAAGAGCTGCATGAACCGGCCGAAGGATTCCACTCTGCCGTCGACGAGCCGGATGAAATGGGGCTGGTAGCTGTCGTAGTGGCCGCTGTCGGAGGACAGATTGTACGTCAGGTACTCGATGTTGGCCTGCGCACTCGTGCTGTCGGGCTGGCCGAGGATGCCGATCACCTGATCCTTGGTCATGCCAATGGTAATGTGGTTGAGTCTGTCGGCGGTGTAACAACCCGCGAGGAGAACGGCCAAAAACAGAAACGGAGCGAAGATCCTGGTTTTCATCGGGAGAGATCGGGGTGGAGGACGAGGTTTGGGAGGGTGCCGTCCTTCTACTGATTGCGAGGATCATGCCAGACCGGAGATCCGGGATTCAATATGCCTTCCACCAGTCATTTAAAAATCATGGCGGTTTTCGCCGAAGTTCCGGTGCTCGCGGAATCCGGGGCTGCACAACCAGGACAGGACCCGACCGGCGGGCTTTTTTTGGGGTAGACCACCAGCCGGCAAATCGACCCTGCCAGCAACCGGAGTCCCGTCTCCCGGCCTGAGGTCCGGTACCGCGGAAATTCACGCGTCACGCCGAGGCGGCGCGCGGTGGCCGACAGGTTGTCATCGGCTTTCCGGCCGACCGATCCGGCCGGCGGCCCTGCCGGAGTCTCGGGCCGGCCGGTCAGGGAGCCACGTATCCAATCAAAAACTACTTGACCTTGTTCCGCTCCGCTGAGTCGGCGCCGCTGCGGTCGGTGATCGGGAGCTTCGACGGGTCGATCATTTCCAGCACTTTCAGTTCGCCGATTTCTACCTTGGCGTTCTTCTCGGGTTCGGTGACCAGGACGGGCTTGGGCGTTTCTCGGCCAATGTTCGGGCCGGCCAGACGGATCATCGTCCGCAGACTCGAATCCATGGCGAGGCCG
The DNA here is from genome assembly GCA_035648795.1 of Opitutaceae bacterium. Lineage (GTDB taxonomy): Bacteria > Verrucomicrobiota > Verrucomicrobiia > Opitutales > Opitutaceae > Fen-1467. The sequence goes on along the minus strand of DASRKV010000161.1, from coordinate 5,941 downwards.
GTGGCCGGGCAACTGATCTTGGTGTGCCAGAGCAGCACGGTTTGGTCGCGCTGCGCCGCTGCTTCGTCGAAGGCCTGGATGGAAGCGACGTAGAGATTACTCGTCGAAGAGTCCATGATCATATCGGCCATGCCGCTGCGCCTCCACCGGAGCAGCACGCGCGGATCGAGCATGCCTCCGATGAAGGGGTCGAGCTCCCACAGCAAATCCAGCTTGTCGCCGCCCATGAATAGCAGGCTGGTACCGGGGTTTTGATTCATCGAACCCCAGGCCATGGCAAGAACGAGGCTGGGTTTGTGGAGCTTGGTCGCGGGATAATAGCCATGGTCGGCCAGAACCTTGAACATCATCCGGATCATTAATTTCTTGTCCGGGATTCTTTCGCCGGCGACCGACCGGCCCCAGTCGTTATAGCCGAGGATCAGGGCTTCGAAGTAGGCGGGGCGCTCCGGCGAAACCTCGGGCAGCTTTTTTCCCTCCTCCGTAAAATCCGTCACCGTGATGACATTTATATCCCGTTCGAGAATGTGGCTCCAGATGGTTTCGAACAACGTCGATTCTGCCCGGGCGCTGCCGAAGCAACTGATGGCAAACGCCAGGGCGAGGATTCTTCGCGCCGAATTCCGCGGAGTCTTTTCAAGGTGCTGAATGAGGGGCATGGGGGATAGGGTTCTTGGACTAGCGTCCTTCCCTCTGTCGCGAGTAACATGCCAGCCGGGAAATAAGTTGCCTAATTTATTTCTTATCAAGTCGTTAAAAAGATCCCTGTTTCGGCCAGACTTCCGGCGTCCGCGGAATCTGGGGCATCACAACCAATGTAGCATCCATCTGACGGGTTTGTCCGGGCGTAGGCAACCAGCAAGGGAATCGTTCCTCGCCGATAATCAAACGTCCTTCGCCCGGTCCGAGGTCCGATACCGCAGGAATTCGCGCGTCACGCCAAGCCGGCGTGCGGCGGCCGATACGTTGTCGCCAGTTTCCCGCAGCGCCTCGGCGATGAGCTCGTTGGTGACGGCGTCGAGCGAGAAGCCGCTGTCCGGCATCCGCCAGGCGGGGTTGCGCCAGCCGCTGGGGGGAAGCGCGGCGGGCCCGCCGAGATCAGCGAAGTCGAGCGACGCTCCCGCGCCGAAGATCACGGCCCGTTCGATTTCGTGCGCCAGCTCGCGCACGTTGCCGCGCCAGGGCTGCGCCTGCAGACGCGCTTCACCCGCGGGGGTGATCGTCAGCCCGGTCAGCCGGTGGCGGAGGGCGATCCGCGCGAGCAGGTGGCGGCCCAGCTCGACGATGTCGGTGCCGCGTTCGCGCAGCGGCGGCAGCGCGACGCGCAACAGATCCAGCCGTTGATAAAGATCCTCGCGAAAAGCTCCCGCCCGCACGAGATCGTCCAGGAGGCGGTTGCTGGCGGCGATGAGCCGGACGTCGACCAGGATCTCGCGCGTGCCCCCCAGGCGGCGGATGGAACCCTCGTCGACGGCGGTGAGCACCTTGGCCTGCGTCGCCGGAGAGAGCATTCCGATTTCATCCAGGAGCAGCGTGCCGCCGTCGGCGGCCTCGAAGAGCCCGAGGCGGGCGCGCTTGGCGTCGGTGAAGGCTCCGCGTTCATGACCGAACAGCTCGGACTCGGCCAAAGTATCGGGCAACGCGGCGCAGTTGATGGTGATCAGCGGGCGGCCGGAGCGCGGCCCATGCCGGTGCAGCCAGCGGGCGAGCACGCTCTTGCCGGTGCCGGTCTCGCCCTCAATTAACACCGGCGGCAGCCGGCGGCCCAGACGTTGATCGGTCGCGACGATTTGCGTGAGCTGGGTCTGCACGGCGGCCAGGCTCCGGCCGAAGAAGAACCGGTCGGCCTCGCTGGCCGCCTCGTTCGCCCGGTGTTCATCGCGCCGGGCGGCGTTTTGCGTGTGGTGGCAGCGGCGGAACACCAGCGGTAGCTCCTCGGGTTCAAACGGCTTGGCCAGGTAATCGCGGGCGCCGAGGCGCATGGCCTCCACCGCCTGGCGCACCCCGCCAAACGCGGTCATCACGACGACGCTCGTGTTTTCCGAAAACGCGCCTTCGCGCAGCAATTCCAGCACTTCGCCATCGGGCAGGTGCAGGTCGACCAGGGCGAAGGCGAAGCGCTGCTCCGGCAGGAGGCGGCGGGCTTCGGCGAGGAGAGCCGCCTCGGTCACTTCGGCGCCGAGGCTGCGCAAATACGCGGCGAGCCGTTTGCGGAGCGGCGCGTCGTCTTCGAGCACCAAGATCTCACCGCCGGGGAAAAGCGCGATATCGTCGGGCATCGTGGCCCGGTACTGCGCGACATTCGGCGGCGCATTTCAACTTAATTTCTGCAGACCGGCCAATGCCGTTTCGGCACTCGACGTGCCGCGGGCGAAGACCAACAATCCCGCCATGCCGAAATTGCTGTTTATTGGTGATGTCGTGGGCCGGCCCGGGCGGGAGATCCTGGGCGAGCGGCTGTTGCGCCTGCGCAACAAGCTCGGGATCGATTTCGTGATCGCCAACGGGGAGAACGCGGCCGCCGGCGCCGGCCTGACGGGCGCTGTGGCCAAAACCTTGTTCGACGCCGGGGTCGACGCCGTGACGCTGGGCGACCACATCTGGGACCAGAAGGGCTTCGAGACGGAGATTGCGGCGCTGGACCGGATCTGCCGGCCCGCCAACCTGCCGGCGGCCTGTCCCGGGCGCGACCATCTCATTCTGGAGAAGGGTGGATTCCGGCTCGCGATCTTCACCGTGCTGGGCCGCCAGTATCTCGGCATGAAATCCGAATGCCCGTTTCTCGCGAGCGACCGCATGCTCGCCGCTCTCGCCGGCCGGGCCGACGCCGTGTTTGTGGAAATCCACGCCGAGGCCACCTCGGAGAAGCAGGCGCTCGGCTGGTACCTGGACGGACGCGCGGCCGCCGTGATCGGCACGCACACGCATGTGCCGACCGCGGATGCGAGCGTGTTGCCCAAAGGCACGGCGTTCTTGTGCGATGCCGGGATGACGGGTCCGTATGCCAGCGTGCTCGGGCGGGTCATCGAGCCGGTGATCGCCAAGTTTCTCGACGGCATGCCGCGGCGGTTCCCGGTGGCGGAAGGGGACGTCCGCCTGTCGGGCGTGATCGTGGAGTATGATGCCGCCGCGAAGCGGGCGGTCCGGTGCGAGCCGCTCCTGGTCCGGAAAACCGATCCGAGCTGAGGACCCGCGGGTTGCTGCCGCGCCAGGAAAACCCGGCCGGAGACGGCACCCCGCTAGCTTTTCAGGACTCCGGCTTCCTCGTAGACGCCCAGGTGCCGGTAGCGCTCGTAGCGCCGGTTGAGCAACTCTTCCAGCGGCAAGGTCTGCAGTTCAGCCAGGTGTCTTTGGAGGGCCGCCCGGACGGAGGCGATGGTCTGCTCGGGATCATTGTGCGCGCCGCCCAAGGGCTCCGGAATGACTTCTTCGACGATCTTGGATTCCCCGAGATTCTGGGCGTTGAGACGCAGCGCTTCGGCCGCGCGTCCCGCGGCCGCGCCATCCTTCCAGAGAATCGCCGCGCAGCCTTCGGGGGAGATGACGGAGTAGTAGCTGTTTTCCAGGATCAACACGCGGTCGGTCACGCCGATGCCGAGCGCACCGCCGGAACCGCCTTCCCCAATCACCACCGCGACCGTCGGAACCCGGAGCATGGCCATCTCCCGCAGATTGACGGCGATGGCTTCGGCCACGTGGCGTTCCTCCGCGCCGATTCCGGGAAACGCTCCCGGGGTGTCGATGAACGCAATCACCGGCAGCCCGAACTTCTCCGCCATTTTCACCAGGCGCAGCGCCTTCCGGTAGCCCTCGGGATGCGGCATGCCGAAATTACGCGCGATTTTCTCCTTGGTCTCCCGGCCCTTTTGGTGGGCGACGACCATCACGGCCTGCCCGTCGAAGAACGCGGGTCCGCCGATCAACGCCTGGTCATCGTGATAATGGCGGTCGCCGTGAAATTCCTGAAAGCCGGTGAAGATGGCGTGGATGTAATCGAGGGCGTAGGGTCGCTGGGGATGGCGCGCAATCTGCACCCGCTGCCACGGGGTGAGGGAGGCGTAAGTCTGCTGCCGGGCCGCTTCGATCAGCCGGTCCATTTTGGCGATTTCACCGGAGAGATCGACGTGATTCTCGAGGGACTGTTGGTGGATCTGATCGAGACGTCTTTCCAGTTCGCGCAGCGGCTTTTCGAATTCCAGCGTGTACGCGGGTTTGGCCATGAAGCAAAGGCTACGGCGTGCGTTGAGCGAGTGTCAATCGGGAGGGGATGGCCGGAAGTCTCCGGGTCGACGAAACCGGGAGCCTGCATGGTCCGGTGCAGCGCTGGAGGGCGGGGTCACCGTTACCTCGCCGGGAATTCGAATTGCGCAGTACGACGGCGCGGTTCGGCGACCGCGCCCTACAACTTCCGAGATTGCGATAATGTGGAGCGGAGTCACGGGACTCCGCCTCGCCCGGTGAAACGGCGGGATCCGGCCCGCGCTCCGACCTGGCCGCCGTTTCGCCGGAGCCGAGGACGGAATCTGCGGCGCTGACCGGCTACTTCTGCAAGTCGGCCTCGACGGTGATGGTGACCGCAACGTCGTCGCCGAGAACCTTCGGGTAGGTGGTGACGCCGAAATCATTCCGGTTTAGCGTAACTGTCGCCTCCCAGCCGGAAAGCATGGCCCCGCGCATTCCGGGCCCGAAGCCGAGGGATTTGGTCTTCAGGACCACCTCCTTGGTCACGTTGTGAATCGTCAAATCGCCGGTGACATCATACGTATCATCGCCGGTCTTCTTCCACGACTTGCTCTTGAAGGCGATGGACGGGAATTTTTCCGCCGCAAAGAACCGGTCGCTGCGAAGATCCTTGTCCCGCATGTCGTTACGCGTGTCGATGCTGGGGACCTCGATGGTCGTCTCGACCGTGCTGTTTTCAAGTTTGTCGCGGTCCACCACGATGGTGCCGCCAAACTTGGTGAAGACCCCGGGTACGTTGGTGAAGAAGTGGCGGATGGTGAAGCCCACGGAGGAGTGGACCGGATCGATCTTGTAAGTCTCGACGGCCGCTTGAGTAGAAGCGAGCAGTCCGAAAGTGCAGGCGCTGAGAAGGAGGATTCGATTGAAGCTTTTCATGATCGTCAGATTTTGTAGGCAGGAATTGCCCAAAGGCAAACGCGCCGATGCTCCTCACAAGATCAGCATGGCGTCGCCGTAGCTGAAAAACCGGTATTCATGGGCGATCGCCTCGGCGTAGATCCCCCTGATCCACGCGACGCCGTCGGTCGTTCCCGGGCTGAGAAAGGCCGCGACGAGGCACAGCAGGGTGGAGCGCGGTTGGTGGAAGTTCGTGATCAGGGCGTCGACGCCGCGGAAGAGGAAGGGCGGATAAATGAACAGGCTGGCTTCCGCCACGCCGTCCGCGGCCGCAGGGGTGGCGCCGTTCCGGCGGAGAAAGTCTTCGATCGTCCGGACCGCAGTGGTTCCGACCGCGAGGCGACGTCCGGTCTGCTCCGCCAGGCTGCGCTGGGTCGCCGCGGAGATCTCGTAGGCCTCGCGATGAATGGCATGTTGCTCGACGTTTTCGGTGGCGATCGGGCGAAACGTGGCGAGTCCAACATGGAGCGTGAGGTCGGCAAACCGCACCCCATTGGCCGCGAGACGAGCGAGCAGCTCCGGCGTGAAATGCAGGCCGGCCGTGGGCGCGGCGACCGCGACCTGATGAGCGCGGTCGGCATAGACCGTCTGGTAGCGCTCCAGGTCCTGGTGGCGTTCGCCCGCCGTGTGACGGCGATGGATGTAGGGTGGCAACGGCACCTCGCCGAACCGGTTGGCGGCCGTGACAATGGATTCGCCGCCCGGGGTGGAAAAGGCGACGCGGGCAAGACCGTCGCCTTCGCGGGCCCGCACGACGGCCGAGAACGCCCCATCACGCGCAAAGGTCGCTCCGGCGGGCAGC
>DASRKV010000160.1:0-14869 GCA_035648795.1 Opitutaceae bacterium | reverse complement strand
AGCCAGTTGATGGAGCCCGCCATGTCAGATTCTCCTCAAGGCATCCGCCACCCGCAGCCGCATCGCCTGCAGCGCCGGGAAGAGACCCGTCACCAGCCCCAAGACCACGCAACCGGCGAAACCGGCCGCCAGGTCGCGATTGGGGAAAAAGTACAGCGGCAGCATGCCGCCGGTGGGATCGCCGCGCGCGATCAGCAACTTCGCAATCCCGAGCCCGAGCGCGCCGCCGAGCACCGCCAGCAGACACGACTCCAGCAACACCAGCACCAACACCTGCCCATTCGTGAACCCAATCGCCTTGAGCACCCCCAGTTCCCCGGTCCGCTCCCGGACGGACTGGGAGATCGTGTTGCCGGTGACGAGGAGAATCGTAAAGAACACCGCGCCCAGGATCGACGCCGTGATCAGGGCGATGTCGCCGATCTGCTTCGCCCACGCCTGCACGAAGGCGCCTTCCGGTTCGGTCTTGGTCTCGGCCGAGGAGTTCTCGAACTCGGCGTCCACGAGCTTCGCGATCTCGGCCGCCCGGGCGGGATCCGCGATGCGAATCGTATACCAGCCGACCAGGCCCTTGCCAAACCCCGACCGCCGTGCCTCATCGAAATAATCGTAGCGGAAGAAGAGCGGCGTCGTGTCCGTGTTCTTGTCGCGGCCGTCGTAGATTCCCACGATCTCGAACTCCCAGGTCCGGCTGCCATCGTTCTTGGCCCAGATCGCGGAGAGGAGGGGGATCTTGTCGCCGATCTTCCAGTGAAAACGGTCCGCCGTTTTCCGCCCAACGATGGCGCCGGTGCGCGTCCGCAGCCAGGCCGCCTGCTGCTCCGGCGCGAGAAGGATCTCCGGATGCATCTCCAGAAATTCGTCCGGCACCACCGGATTCTGCATGAAGAAGTTCTTGGGATCCTGGTAGACGCCGCCGAACCAGGTCTGATGCGTCACCAGCGACACGCCGGGGATCCGCTGCATCCGCGCCTGGTAGCTCTGCGGCAGTAGTTGGATAATCGATACCTTGTGCCGCACGATCAGCCGGTTCGCGCCCGCCAGGCTGACCCCGCCCAGGAGCGCCTGCTTGATCGCCGACAAAAAACCGAAGAGCACGAAGGCGACGACGATCGACAGCAGCGTCAGCACCGTGCGCAGCTTCTTCCGCTGCAAATTGCTCCAGATGAGGGGCAGGAACTTCATGGCGGCCGTCAGTTCACTGGTTCGTCGCTGAGCTGCCCCTTGTTCAGATACACGGTGCGGGACGCCCGCGCCGAGGCATGGGGATCGTGGGTGACCATGATGATCGTCTTCCCGTGTTCACGGTTCAGCGCCTGCAACAAGTCGAGAATCTCATCGCCGGCCTTCCGGTCGAGATCGCCCGTCGGCTCGTCGCACAACAGCAGCGTCGGATCCGTGACGATGCCGCGGGCAATGCCCACCCGCTGCTGTTCGCCCCCGGACAGCTGCCGCGGGAAATGCTTCGCCCGTTGCGCCAGCCCGACCACCGCCAGCGCCGCCTGCACATGGCGGTTCCGCTCGGCCTTGGACAAGTGCGTCAGGAGCAGCGGCAGTTCCACGTTGCGCTCGGCCGTGAGCACCGGCAGCAGGTTGTAGAGCTGAAAAACGAAGCCGATGTGGCGCGCCCGCCAGGCGGCGAGGCGGCGGTCCGACAGGGTGTCGACGCTTTCGCCCGCCACGCGGACCTTCCCCTTGGTCGGCCGGTCCAGTCCGCCGATCAGGTTCAACAGGGTGCTCTTGCCCGAGCCCGACGGTCCCATCAAGGCGAGGAACTCCCCCGCCGGTACCTGCAGGTGCAGATCCTTCAGCACGTGGATCTCCTCCGTCCCACGGCGAAAGACCTTTTCGACGCCGTCGACCTCCACCAGCGCGCCGTTGCCGTCGTTTTGACTGTGTTCGTTCATGGATTGATCTCCTTCACCGCCGCCCCGTCGGCCAGACCGGCGGGCCCTTCCACCACGACCCGCTCGCCGCCGCTGAGGCCGGCGCCGATCTCGCTTTCCCCGGCCTGCGTATTGACCACGGATACGGCGCGGCGTTCGACGCGGCCATCCCGGATCACCAGCACGACATCGCGCCCGTCCTGCTGGCGGATGGCGGCCTGAGGCACCAGGACGCTCCGGCCCGCCGCCACACCCATCTCCCCGGTGCCGCGGAAACCCACTTTCACGCTCATCTCCGGCAGGATGCGCGGATCGAGTTTGTCGAATCCCACCCGCACGCGCACGGTGGACTTCTCGCGATCCGCCGTCGGGATGATCGCAATGACGTGGCAGGGGATTTTCCACTCCGGATAGGCATCCAGCGTTCCCTCGACCGCCTGGCCGGGCTCAACCCGGTTGATGTAGCTCTCGTTGACATCGATCTCGATCTCGAGCGAATCCATGTCCACGACGGTGCAGATGCCCGTGCGCGTAAAGCCGCCGCCGGCGGAAATGGGAGAGATCATCTCGCCGGGTTGCGCGTTCTTCGAGGTGGCGATGCCGGCGAACGGGGCGCGAATCACCGTATCGTCGAGTTGCTGCTGCCAGATCTCGACGGTGCGCGACGCCACTTCCACGTCCGCCTGCTGTTGCTCGAGCCTCGCCCGGAACGCGAGCGCCGCGGCCTCCGCGTGATCATAGTCCGCCTTGGTGGCCACCTGGCCCTTCGTGAGATCGGTCTGGCGCTGCAACTCCTGCCCGGCCTCCTTGAGGCGCACGCGGGTTTCCGCCATCATGGCGGTGGCCGATGCCAATTGCGCGCGGGCCAGCAACAGACTCGCCTTGACATTCGTGTCGTCCAGCCGGGCCAGGACCTGCCCTTCCTTTACCTTCATGCCCTCCTCCACGAGCACTTCGGTCACCTTGCCGGTGACTTTGGATGAAACCGTGGCCTCGCGGCGGGCGGTCACATAACCCGAAGCATTCAATACCGTGCGATCGCCGCTCGCGCGCGTCACTTCCCGCGCCATCACGGCATGCACCGCGATGGTCCTGGGCGGCAGGCTCCACCATGTGACCAGCGCGGCGGCCACGACCAATGCGCCGATCGCGAGAACCGCCGGCAGGATCCGCTTCGGACCCTCCGGGTTCGCGCTGCGCGCAATCCGCAGGTCATCCAGCGTCGGTTTCGGAGAGGTCATGTGCGGTTCCCACAAAAGAAAGCGGCCGAGCTAGGGTCAATGGCGTTGTGGCAGGCGTCCGCTCCCGATGAATCCGGCTCAAACCAACGCCAGCACCGCGCTGATGGAAAGCACCGACAACAGGGTGCTGATGACCACGCTGCTCGCCGCCAGCGCTTCGTCGCCCCCCAGTTTACCGGCGAGCGTGAAGGATGCCGCTGCCGTGGGGCACGCGAGAAAGAGCAGCGTGATGCGCATTTCATCCGGGGAGAGTCCCGCCGCGCGACCGAGGGGCCAGCCGAACAACGGGACGACGGCGATTTTCAACACCGATGCGATGAGCGCGGTCGTCCGTTTGCCCCGCAGCGGCATGGCCACCAGCGTGCCGCCGATGCAGAGCAGCGCCAGCGGCAGGGCCATCTGCCCGACAATCTGCACCGATTGCATGATCCAGCCTGGCAGCCGCCAGCCGGCGCCGGCGCACAGCACCCCGGCGGCGATGGCCAGCATCAGGGGGTTGGTCGCCAACTGCCAGCAGATGGACCGCCACATCACCGTGCCGGGACGTGCGTGACCGATCAACAGCAGGAGCACGCCCAGCGTGTTGGTGATGACCACCAGGGGCGCCATTGCCACGAGCGCGACCTGGCCCAACCTGTCGGCCGCCGGCCCCGCATGGGCCGCCAACGCGAGCGAAACCACCGGCAAACCGATGTATGCGAGATTGCCCCGGATGGCGGCGTGAAGAAACGAGCCGAAGGATTCGGCCGGCACCCGCCGGATTCGCGCCACCGCCCACCCGAACCCCAACGTCAGCAGCGTCGCCCCCGCCATCACGGCGAAAATCGTCGCCGCCCGGCCGCCGCCGAACGAAGCCTCCGCCACATTCGCGAACAAATAGGCCGGAAGGCCGACGAAGTAAGTGAGCCGGTTGAGCTCGGTGATCAGCGCGGCCGACAAGAAGCGGGTCCGCGTCAGCAGACTTCCGAACGCGATCACCAGGAAGACCGGCAGGACGATGGAAAAGACAATCACGGGAAAAAACGACGACTGGCGCCGACAGATGAGGGATCGGACCGCCGGAGCCAATTGCCAAAAGCGCGCCGACATGGCGGGGGGCGCATCTCCGAATTGTCGGTTGTCCGATGTGGCATGGGCATCTTGCCCATGTCTGGAGAGCTCTTCGAACCACGGGCGAGACGCCCGTGCCACTTTCGGCAACATTCGCGAACCACCGACAATCCGGAGGTGCGCCAAGACGCCGGAGAATTTGCGAAGCGTCCTTTGGTGGGTAGATTGCCGACGGTTACGGGCAGCAAAGAAGTAATCGCAAAGCACAAAACCCATGCGAGTTCTCGTCATTGGCGCGACCGGCACCATCGGCCGGGCAGTGGTTGAGCCCCTCACGGGACGGCACGAAGTGATCGCCGCGGGCCGGCCTCAAGGTCGACCTGACCAATGCCGATTCGATTCGGGCAATGTTTCAGGCCACCGGCCCCGTGGACGCGGTGGTCTGCGCCGCGGGCGAGGCGCGGTTCGCGCCGCTGTCCAAACTGAGCGACGACGATTTCAAATTCAGCCTGACCAGCAAGCTCATGGGGCAGGTCAACGTCGTGCGTGTCGGGTGCGAGTTCGTGCGGGACCGGGGATCGCTCACGGTGACCAGCGGCATCCTGGCCCGGACGCCCATGTCGGGCAGCGCCGCCGTCAGCCTGGTCAATGCAGGGCTCGAAGGATTTGTGCGCGCGGCCGCGGGTGAAGCCCCGCGCGGCCTCCGGGTAAACGTCGTCAGGCCGCCGTGGGTCACCGAAACCCTGCACGCGCTCGGCATGGATCCGGCGCCGGGCCAACCTGCCGCCGCGGTCGCGCAGCTTTACGTGCGGAGCGTCGAGGGCAACCAGACCGGGATTACGTTCGAGATGCCGGAGCGCTGAAGCCGGATCGCTCCCCGACCCGGCCACCTGGGCGAATCAACCGGGCGCCAGCGTCACCTGCAGCTTCCGCCCTCCGCGGGCCGGAGAAATCACCACGCCCTGCGGCTGCTCCGCCGCGGTGCCGCCCTTGACGCCGGCCACCGTCTTGACTCCGACCAACTCGAGTCTCCATCGCCGGGCGGGCCGGCCGCCCTCAAGCGTTGCCACCACCGTCCGACCGCGCCGGCTGACGTTCAGCTTGATCCCGGGCTCGCCGAGCTCCGTCGGCACGGAGCGCGAGAGGGCGGCGCCGTCGGCCAGTTCGTAGACGCGGAACGTGGTGCCGGCCGTGTAATCGTAGTCCGGGCGATCGTCCACGGCGCCAACGGGCAGAATCGTGCCAGGCCGCACAAAAAGCGGGAGGCTGAGGAAATCATGGCGGGCGCGATGCCACCGCCCGCCCGCCTGCACTTCGCCGGTCAGGAGGTGAGTCCACCGGCCGTCCGGGAGATAGTAGTCAACCGCGCCGTTTTCGGTGAAGACCGGCGCGACCAGCAGGGCGTCACCGAGCATGTATTGTCGGTCAAGCGTGTCACTGGCCGGATCGTCGGGGAATTCGACCAGCATTGCGCGCATCACCGGAACGCCTTCGCGGTGGGCCGTGACCGCCTGCCCGTAGAGATAGGGCATGAGGCGGCATTTGAGTTTCGTGAAGCCGCGCACCACGTCGCATGCCTCCTCGTCGTAATTCCACGGCACCCGGTAGGAGGACGAGCCATGCAACCGGCTGTGCGAAGACAGCAGGCCGAACGCCACCCATCGCTTGTAGACGGCCATCGGTCCGGGTCCATCGAAGCCGCCGATGTCATGGCTCCAAAATCCGAAGCCGCACAGACCAAGCGAAAGCCCGCCTCGCAGCGACTCGGCCATCGATTCGAAGGTCGACCAGCAGTCCCCACCCCAATGCAGCGGAAAGCGCTGGCTGGAAGCATACGCCGAACGGGCGAACAGCGCGGCCTGGCCCCTGCCTTGGAATCTCTCCAGCGTCTTGAAGACGCATTCATTGTAGATCACGGGGTAATAGTTGTGCATGCCTGCCGGATCGGAGCCGTCGTGATAGACCACGCCCTCCACCGGAATCCGTTCCCCGAAATCGGTTTTGAAACAATCCACGCCCATGGCCAGCAGACGCCGAAGGTGGCCGGCGTACCACCGGCAGGCCGCCGGATTGGTGAAATCGACGATGGCCATGCCCGGCTGCCAGAGATCGGTCTGCCAGACTCCGCCGTCCATCTTCTTGATGAAGTAGCCTCCGCGTTTCCCCTCCGCGAAGAGTCGCGAACGCTGGCCGATATACGGGTTGATCCACACGCAAATCTTGACGCCCAGCCGGTGGAGGCGCGCCAGCATGCCGGCCGGATCGGGAAACGTGCGGGGATCCCACTCAAAACTGCACCAGTCAAACTCCCGCATCCAGAAGCAGTCGAAATGGAAGACCCGGAGCGGAAGATCCCGCGCCTTCATGCCTTCGATGAAACTCGTGCAGGTCTGCTCGTCGTAGCTGGTGGTGAACGAAGTGCTCAGCCACAAGCCGAACGACCAGGCGGGCGGCAGCGCCGGCCGGCCCGTGAGCTGCGTCAGTTTGCGCAGAATGTCTTTGGGGGTGGGCCCGTAGATGACGAAGTATTCGAGCTTTTCGCCCGGCAGGGAGAACTGCACCCGGGCCGTGCGTTCCGAGGCCACCTCGAATGAGACCGGGCCGGTCTCGTTCACCAGCACGCCATAACCGCGGTTGGTGAGATAAAAGGGGACGCATTTGTAGGCCTGATTGCTGCCGGTTCCGCCGTCCCGGTTTTCGTTCTCCACCACCTGTCCGTTCTTCACAAAGGCGGTGAACCGCTCGCCCAGACCATAGACGTTTTCGCCGACCCCGAGATGGAGCCCCTCATGCATGAACGGGCCCTTGCCCGCGAATTGCACATAGGCCATGCCCCGCCCCGCGGACTTGGTCAGCATCCGGCCGCCCGCGGCAAAGGCGAGCTCCCACCCGCCTTTCTTCACGTGCGCCGCGAGGCGGCCCGACCACAAGACCACCTCCTTCCTGGCCTCCGTGATCTTGACCGCCGGCGCGGGCTGCGGCTGCAACGGAATCCGGGGATTGCGATCCTCCGTCCCGGAGAAGTGTTCGATGCGAACGTGCACCACATCATCCGCCGGCGCACTTAGCCGGATGGTGAGGAGGGGCCCGCCCAACGTGTCGCCCCGGTGGTTGATGGGCCGGGTGGGAGCGTGGATGAGGAGCGTGCCATTCTCCTCAGTGATATCGTGCGCCTCGGCGGGACAAAACGCCGCAACGCCCGGCTGCATCAGCCATTCGCCATCGGTAAATTTCATCGGGTGCAAACCAACGGATCGCGATTAAGTGCCGGCCGGCCAGCCGTGGCCAGTCAGTTTTCCGGATCCGGCCAATAATCCCGGGCAGGCCATTCCGCTCCTCAAGTGAAAGCCACGGCCCGTGAAAGGGCTGAATTCACCCCGGAGCGTGAGCCGTGCGCGCCAATTTCTTCGTTGGCTCAGCGCCAGCAACTCCTTTCTTGTTTGCGCGCCGTCATCCAACTTACCCTGCACCCTCGTGAAATTCCCCCATCTCCCCTGGAGTGTTCTCGCAACCACCTGCCTGCTGGCCGGCTCCGTGCCCGCTCTCGCCGCCGACCAGGCGATCCGTCTCAATACGATCGGCTTCCCGCCCGACGCGATGAAGCGCGCGACCATTGCCGCCCCCTGCGGCGAATTCCACGTGGTGCGCGTCGGCGACGGAGCCGTGGTGTTCACCGGCCAGGCCGGCGCCCCCATCAAAACCGCGCCCACCGATACGGACGAGACGGTCCAGGTCGCCGATTTCAGCGGGCTTGCCGCCCCGGGCCGCTATCAGCTCGCCGTGCCCGGTGTCGGCCTGTCCGCCCCGTTCACCATCGCGGCCGATATCTGGAACACGCCGTTTTACCTCGTCACCCGCGCCATGTACCTCTGGCGCTGCGGCACGGCCGTGCGCGCCGAATGGAACGGCATCACCTACGAACACGGACCCTGCCATCTCGAAGATGGCTGGCTCGATTACGCTGACGGAGGCCACGTGCAGAGGCCCGGCACCGGCGGATGGCACGACGCCGGTGATTACAACAAATACGTCGTCAACGCCGGCTTCGGCGTCGGCCTGATGCTCAAGGCCCTGGAGCAGTTCCCCGAGCGGGTGGCGAAGGTGAAACTGGACCTCCCCGAAAGCGGCAACGGCGTGCCCGATCTGCTCAACGAAATCCGCTGGGAGCTGGAATGGCTGCTGACCATGCAACTGGAGGACGGGCGGGTTTACCACAAGCTCAGCGCCGTGAACTTCAAGTACTGGGGTCCGCCCGACCAAGATACCAGCCCGCGTTATTTCAGCCCGTGGAGCAGCACGGCCACCGCCGATTTTGTCGCGGCGTTTGCCGCCGCGTCGCGCAGCTTCCGGCCGTATGACGGCGCTTTTTCCGACAAATGCCTGGCGGCCGCCCGACGGAGCTGGGCCTGCCTGGCCGCCCACCCGGAGAATGTGCCGGCGGATCTGCGCGCTTTTCATACGGGCGCCTATCAGGCGGAGGATGATTCCCACCGCCTGTGGGCCGCCGCGGAACTTTGGGAGACCACCGGCGAGCCTTCCTATCTGCGCGAGTTCGAACGCCGCGCCGCGACCATGGAGTTCACCTTGCTCGGTCCCACCTGGGGCAACGCCCAGGATCTGGCGCTGGGCACGTATTTGCTCACCCATCATCCTGCCGATCGGGATCCGGCGCTGGTCGCCCGTTTGCAGGACAGTCTGTTCGCCCAAGCCGGACACATCGTGGCGACGGCCGGCAGCAATGCTTACGGCCGCCCCCTCGGTGTGGAAAGGCCGGTGTGGTTCTGGGGCTGCAACGGATCCGTCGCCGCGCAAACCTACCTCCTCCATGTCGCCGACCGGCTGCAGCCGGATCTTCGCTATCGCGCCACGGCGCTCGACGCCCTCGCCTATCTTTTTGGACGCAATTTCAACGGGCGGTCTTATGTCACCGGCCTGGGGGCCAATCCGCCCCATCATCCGCACGACCGCCGGGGCGAACCGGCCTGGCCGGGTTACCTCGTCGGCGGCGGCTGGCCCGATGGGAAGAGCTGGCTCGACGTCAGGGAAAACGCCCGGCTCAACGAGATCGCCGTCAACTGGAACGCCGCGCTCATCTACGCCCTGGCTGCTTTCGTTCAGCCGCCCGAACCGGCCCGCTGATGCTCCCGGCGCATTTCGCGCCGCATTCCCTCCATTTCCCTCCGGTCAGTACCGTGGGCCCGGCCGTCCATCCTGCTTCCCTGGTCAGCGGAAAAAACAAGGGACCGCGCAGTCTGCCCCGCGCGGTTTCTTGTTCAGAAGGGGCCTTCAGGCAGCCTTCGCCTTTCGGCGGATGAAGCTTCAGCCGCCGTTCTTGAAGTCGAACACCTGCATCGCTTTCACCAGGACGTTCCTGCCCTTGGAGGTCGGCGGCGTGAACTTCCATTGACTCACCGCGTCGAGCGCCAGGGCGGTTAGTATGCTGTTGTCGTTCGCCGATACCGTCGGCATGCGCACCGCGCCGGTTTCGTCGATGTAGTACTCGACCGTCACCTTGCCCTTGAGGCCTCGATCAGCCAAGACCTTGGTGTAATGCGGCGTAACGGTCACGGTCGGCACGGGGATCTGGTCCAGGTCATGGGCAGAACAGGGCTGGTACACGAAGCCTTCTCCTTTGATCGCCAGGATCCGCGCTTCGATGGGATCGAAGGGCATGGCAGACATCACCACGACGCCGCTGGCGGAGAACTGGAAGGCGAGATCGATGGTGGTGCCGACCGGCTCACCCTGCAGCCGCGCCGGCTCGTACTTCCATTCCTTGATGGCCGCCAAGGCCGCATTGGCAAACTCCGGCTGGGTGTATCCGACCACCAGCCATTGCACGAGCTTGCCCGTGGAATCGGTATTGATGGCGATCTGGGCCTTTCCGTTCATTACCCCCACTTGCAGGAGGTGGCTGGGATAGACCGGATCGACAGTTTGCTGGATCTTCAGCGACTGCCATTCCGGCGGGGCCGAAGGAGTTTGCGCGGAAACGCTGCCGCAAAGCAGCATTCCGATTGTGATGACGAGCATGGGGGATGTTTTCATGGTTAAGGGCGGTTGCAGGGGAAAACACCAGCGGCGGGCGCATCCCTTCACCGACGGCGAAAAATCCTCCCCGCCGCCATCCCTCGTTTGGCCGCCTGCACCAAGGAGATTCCGATTCCGTGGTTGCGAGCGCCAGCCCCTCGACTTCGCTCGGGGCCCTGACCCGTTCGACGGTGCTCAGGGTCATCCTGAGCGACTCGACTGAGCTCGTCGAAGTCCTGTCGAAGGATGAGCTTGTCGAACGGGTGAGTGGTTCCGTTCCGTCGCTGCGAACGCCAGCGGATGGCGACCCATTTTCATGCTCCCGCGCTTTTCCCGCCGGCCGCCGCATCGCCCCTGGTATCCCCGCCCGGACTTGAACCGGGATTTGCGGTTTAGGAAACCTAATAGTTGACAGGCAAGATCTTACTTCACTCGCAGAGCGATGCACTGAAATGCACCGCGATGCATTTTCGTGGATTCTTTCAGGCACCTATCTGGCACCGAACAGACCGTGGCCCGCCACCCGAATTGGCCGGGCCTGGCTCGCGTGATTTGAGCGGAAAGACGATCAGGCATGTCGATAAGCCTGCTGCGGTCGAACCTCACCTTTCGGTTACCGAAAGAATTCAGTTCGATTGATCACGTATGGCGCTATCAAGATCGTTCGTTTCGCGACACCTTATGGGAGCCAATCGCTCTCAAACTCGAATTTGTACTTGCCAGATTCTCCCTCGAGTTTGCCGATCTCCCCAAGGTCAACACTGGAAACTGCAAGCATGCTCTTGTGCCATGAGGCCACAACAGGATCCTCGGGGCATGATTCAGAGGCTCTCCTGACTGCAGCCTTTTGTTCCCGTCCCCACATGGCCATGCCCCACATGTTACCCTGGCCCGCAAAAAAGAAGCGACCTGAGTTCGACAGATAGAATCTCCACACCTCGGCATCCTTCGGATTCAGTGTCAGCCAGTCTTCCAGGATCGCCCTTGCCTTATTGACTGAGTCCAGACCCGGATAATGCTCCACAAAACCCGCGTCAGCGAAGATTCGGACTACCTTGGTTCCCTCCGCCGTCCATTCGCTTGTAACAGGACGCATGCTTCCGCCGGGCTCTTCTCGATAATACCGCCGCAGCGTCTGTTGTTCATCCCGGTCCTTTGTCTGAACCAACACATTCTCAAATTCTGCACGCGAAAGGGACCATGGAGGATATCCCCCGTTTCCTTTCACGTGTCCAAGAGCAAGCAGATGTCTGGCGTACCGCCACATGGCCTCTCGTGAGTGGGGGGTTTGGTCATAGGCTTTTCGCATCTCCGCAAGCCTCGTGGCCACTGATGGCACCAGGAACTCCGCCTCGATGTCGTATTCTCCCTTCTTCGGCTCAATAGCCACGAAATCCCACACAAGTGAGTTGCCGCTCACCCTTCCTGATAGCGGTGTGAAGCGATAGATCGTGCTATCGTCGACGGCGCAAGGGAAATGGATGGCAACGTGCTCGTGGCCGATGGGCCCCTTCCATCGCCCACCTGTCCAGATGCAGTACGCGATCACTCTTCTGAGTCCCAGGCAATAGACGCCCGAGGGCGTGAGAGTGGTACGAAGCTTGATTGAATTCACTCCCTTGCTGAGTACGCCGCTGTAATAATACCACGTCGTCTTGCTGTCATACCGAAAATGGAGCGGAACCGACGTCCGGTCCGGGATCTTGCGATAAACATCGACCGGATGGCCGTTGATTTCCACGGCAATGACTGAACTCGCGACCGACTCCAATCTGGTCGGAGCAGTGGACTCGTCGTCGTCGTCTTCGCGGCGATCGCCAGGATGATATGCACCGACCGGAAAGCCGATCTCGATAGTTTTCGCGGCAGCAGATGCGTTATTGAGCGTGAACATTGCATCAAGCTTGCAGGGTGTGCCCCATTCAATGTTCACTTCGGCGTCGTCGAGCGACACCTCGGATTCAGCGACAGGAACAAGGCTGCCTCCAACGAACCTCGTCGGGGCAATGTCGACATACAAGGGGGACAAGGCCATTGCCGCGACAATGAAAGATGCTACGCCCCTAGACTTGATCAACGTGTGCATTGCATCAGGGAGAGGAAAGTAGCCGCCTAATCTCAAACGACCATGCTTCACCTTTCTTAGGAAGATCTTTGCACGAGGCATGGCCCTTGTCCAACCTTGAGCTCAGACGTCAGACAGTTGCGAGAATTATCCCAATTGTCAGACGACGGATCGAGCAGCGTAGGGTAACGTTCCCTACACTTGGCAGTCGTTGAACGGCTATTTCGTGGCTGGCTTTGCTGGCGAATTGTTGATCGTCAATTCGAATGCGACACTCAAAAGCCGGGGCGCCCCGTGCACGCGACGGCAAAATCGCCCAGCACCCGCGCCAGATTCTCATTAAGCGGAAACCGGACGGAGTTCCCCAACCGCACCGCGCGGAGCTGACCGCGTGAACGCAGGACATGCACGTGCCGTCGCGAAATGCTGAGGCGCGCGGCGAGCTCCACGTCCGTGACGAGCCGCTCCGGCTGATCCATCCCCGACGGCGCAGCCTGCAGATAGGTCCGTTTGTTCATGGATCACCTGTCGAGAAATGCGTCTAGCCACTCGCGGCGGATGACGATCTTCGCGCCGATATAGACGTGCTTCACCCGATGCGCAGCGACCAAATCGCGCAGCTTCCTCGGCGAACAGACCAGGTACGCGCTCGCTTCCTTCAGATCCATGACCAGTGGCGGAGCCGAGCGGATCGCTGCGGCCTTGTCAGGCGCGAGACGGTATGTCCTCCGCAGAGGTTGCTGGACGGGGCTGGAATACGGAGTCACGTCGGGCATGGCCACATTGGTGCGGATGGCTTGGGGCATCGGCAACGGTGCCCGTCCTCCGAATTCACGGTAGCTCGCTTCCCGAGAAAACGGTAGGGCCGGCAATTCGGCCCCCCTCCTATCGCCGGGCCGGTTTTTGGTCTTTCTGTCGCCCTTGGCTTCGAAGAGCCTGCCCGGTTTTTCCAACACTTACGCACTTGTTCGTGTTACAGACGCTATACCCTAACGAGTTCGTTGGGCACGTAAGTCATTAAGAATCGGAGTGCAGATTTTCGGCCGGTTGACCTCAACGAAACGCCACAAGCATCACGGTCCTGCCGTTCTTCTCGCAGCCCGTTTTCGCCGAAGTGCGGCGGTTCGGCCCTACCGTGAAAAGGGTAGCCACGAAATCCTCGGGTAATCGCCATTCTTGTCCGAGGCTTGAACCCAAGGAAGTCCTTAGGGCCTTGCGTCTGTAGCCAAGAAAAGCACCGGGATTCGGCCGACCTGCCCAGCTTTTCGAAGCCGCGGGCGACCGAAAACTGAGGGAAAACGGATGGGAAGCTACACCGTTTGCGGTAGCGCACCTACCGCAGAATCGGCAGGCGCGCGGCGTTGGGAACGCCGACGCCAGCCACCACGATCGACGGACACTAAAGCACTCCCCGTGCGCGCTGCTCCCGCAGAAACTCGCCGGGCGTGGCAATGCGCAAGCCGTACACCTCGCGGCCGAGTTTCCCTCGGAAGTCGGCTTCGTCGAGGGTCAGCAGCCATTCCGCCCGTGTCGCCAGGACCGTGATGACTACCGGCCGGTCCTTTGCCTTCGGGAAGACCAATGGCTTGTCGAGAGCGAGGCTCGCCCGGGCGAGGCGCAAGGACGGCGCGATTGCTGTCCGCCACGCTGCAGCAGCGGAGCGGCCCAACTTCGGCAGATTGCGCCGAGCCTCTTCCGCGCAGTAGTCGGAGGATACCAGTTCCCAACTATGCGCGTCCGCCTGCGTGATGAGGAAGCGTGAGGCGCCTCGAGACGATCCCGCGGCCGCGAGTAACACGCTCGTGTCGAGAAAGATCCTCACTTCTTCTTCGTTCCGGCGGCTCGGAATGCCTTCATATCGGCCTCATCGCGGGCGATCCACGCCTGGATCTGCGCCTTGGGAATGTCGCGCACCGGCAGCGCGACGGCCGGTTGCAGGAAGAGGCCGCCGTCGCGTTCCTCGACGAGGAGCATCGGGTTGCGAAGCTTGTCGAGGCCCATCTTGCGGCGCAGCGCGGGCGGCAAGGTCAGGCTGCCGCGTTTGGAAAGCGGAAGTGTTGTCATGCCGCTATGCTGCATTACCGCGATGCGGTTCGCAAGCGCTAACTGCTTTCTTAGGCCAGTTACCCCGAGGCGGGAAGGCGCGAGGGACGGCTGGCACCGGCCCCTTGATTCAAAATCCGGTCCGCAAATCGATGCGCCAGCAAACCGAGTTGGCCGCTTATTCCGAACATGACTTACGGCCTATCGAACTCGATGGGGTATTGCGTCTGGGGGACCGTCAACGATCCATCGCCCCTTCTTCCAAGGACAGCGGCAGACGGTCGGTCGAGTGATGCGTGCATGGCGCAAAGGTGCACCAGAACCCCTGATCGATCCAATTCTTCGGGCGCCTATTCTGGCACCTGCGACGATTTGAGCGATCAGCCTTTGCCGACTTGTCACTTGTAACTTGTTACTTCCAAATTGGTATCCCCGCCCGGACTTGAACCGGGATTTGCGGTTTAGGAAACCGCTGCTCTATCCTGTTGAGCTACGGGGACCGGGGACAGCCAAAGACTTGGATATTTCGAGCGCCAAGATTGTGCCGAAGTTCT
>DASRKV010000159.1:0-13736 GCA_035648795.1 Opitutaceae bacterium | reverse complement strand
TGGGCGCAGGATCTCTCCAGCGTCGACCTGACAAAACTGCTGGTGACCGCCGGGGTGTGGTTCGCCTATGCGGTGGCCATGATCCTCCGCCTTTGGAGCAAACTCGTTTCGCAGCGCCTGGCCTGGGCCTGCGTGGCGTTGTTCGCCGTCGCCCTGCTTTCCCTCGGTCCGGTCAACGCCAGCCGCCATCCCGTGCCTCCGGTCGCGCCCGCCGCCGGCGCCAGAACATGAGCGACCCCGCTCCCTCGCTTTTTCTGCTCGGAGCGACGCATCATACCGCCCCGCTGGAGGTGCGCGAGAAACTGGCGCTGGCCGGCGCCAAGCTGGACGAACTCCACCGCCTCCTGCAGTCCCTCGCCGGCCTGCGCGAGTTTGCGGTCCTCAATACCTGCAACCGCGTCGAGATTTACGGCGTCGCCGCCGCACCCGACACGGTGGACCGCCTCCAGGCCTTGTTCTGCGCGCTGAATCAGATGGAACCGGCGCTTTTTGAAAAAATCCGGCTGCATCTGCACGGTCCCCCCACCGTGCAGCATCTCCTCGAGGTGGCCGCGGGCGTCGATTCCCAGATGATCGGTGAGACCGAGATCCTCGGCCAGGTGAAGGATGCCTACGCCGCGGCCCAGAAGCGCGGCACGACCGGACCCGTCCTCAACCGGGTTTTCCAGAAAAGCTTCCAGGCGGCCAAACACGTCCGCACCCATACCGCCATTGGCGAAGGCCAGATCAGCGTCGCCAGCGTCGCGGTGGATCTCGCCCTCAAGATCTTCGGCGATCTGCGGCCCTGCCACGTCCTGGTCCTGGGCGCGGGCGACATCGGCGAGAAGACCGCCCGGGCGTTCAAGAGCCGCGGCGCCGGCGGGATGACCGTGGCCAGCCGCAGTTTTCAGCACGCGCAAACACTCGCCGGAAGCTTTTCCGCGGAGGCGGTGCCGTTCGATCGCGTCGCGGAATCCCTGTCCGAATTCGACATCGCAGTCTGCTCGACCGCCGCGCCCGAGCCCGTCGTCACCCACAGCATGGCCGCAGCCGCCATGCGGCGCCGGGCCGCCCGTCCGCTCTTCTTCATCGACCTGGCGATGCCCCGCAACATTGCGCCGGAGGTCGCCGGCCTGGCCAATGTGTTTCTCTACAACCTCGATGATCTCGCCAAGATCGCGGACGAAAACCTCGTCCTACGCGAGGCGGAGATCCACCGGGTCCGGGCGTTGCTCGCCGAAAAGGCCGCCGCGCTCTGGCGCCAGGTCGAGCCGCGGATCGGCGGAAATCACACCGCCGGCTGAGCCGCATCTTTAGCCGCCTGGGCGGCCTGGCGCATCCGAGCCAAGGCGTCGGCGAGCTGTTCCCGATTGATCGGCTTGCTGATGTAGTCGTTCATCCCAGCAGCGAGGCAAAGCTCGCGATCACCCTGCACCGCATTGGCCGTGAGCGCGATGATCCAGGGGCGCTTGGCGCGGTCGGGCTGCTCGGCGACGATTTGCCGGGAGGCCTCCAGGCCGTCCATCTCGGGCATCTGGACGTCCATCAGAATCACATCGTAGGTCTGGCGTCTCAGTGCCTCGATGACCTCCACGCCATTGGCGGCGACATCGGGTCGCAACCCCATGGCCGCCAGCATGTGCACGGCCACCTTCTGATTGACCACGTTGTCCTCGGCCAGCAACACCCGCACGGGCTGCCCGGCCTTCTCCGGCGCCGGCTTGGGCGTCACTTTGATCGGGGAAGCGGAGGGCGCGTCCGCCTCCTTGAACGTCGCCGCCAGCAGGTCGAACAACTGCGACGGTTTCACGGGTTTGGTGAGCGCGGCATTGAACAGATTTTTCTCCGCCGTCACTTCGCGCTGCCCCAGCGAAGAGAGCAGCACCAGCGGGAGCTTCTCCCGCCCGGGCAGGCGGCGAATCTCCCGCGCCAGCATCACCCCGTCAATCTCCGGCATCTGCATGTCGAGCACGGCCACGTCGAACACCTCGCCGCCCCGCAGCCATTCCAGCGCTTCGGCCGCCGACTGGGCGGCGCGGGGCACCATCGCCCATCCCGACACCAGCGTCGTCAGAATCCGGCGGTTGGTGGCGTTGTCGTCGACAATCAGCATGTGCCGGCCGCTCAAATGCAATTTGGGACCGGCCAGGAAGGGACGCGGCCGCGCGGGAACAAACTCCACCTGGATGGAGAAGCTGAAGGTCGAACCCTTTCCCTCGACGCTCTGCACCCACATCGCCCCGCCCATGAGCTCGACCAGGCGCCGGCTGATCGCGAGACCCAGGCCGGTGCCGCCAAAGCGCCGCGTGGTCGAGACGTCCACCTGCGTAAACGAGCGGAACAGCCGCCCGATCGCCTCCTGCGGAATCCCGATGCCCGTGTCCGTGACGCTGAACATCAGTTCGACCGTCGGGCTCTCGGACGTCCTTTGGAACGGCGGCCACGTCGGCGGCCGGATGGCCGGGCCGAGCGGATTCGGCGAGGCGCTGCCGCCCGCCGGCACGGCTTCCAGGGCGACGGCGTCACCGGTTTTCAACCGCACCGCCAGCACCACTTCGCCGCGATCAGTGAACTTGATCGCATTGGTCAGCAGATTGACCAGCACCTGCCGCAGGCGCGTGGCATCGCCGCCGACGGTCTGGGGCACGCCGTCGCCGATTTCATATAACAGATCGAGATGCTTTTCCGCCGCCCGCGCGGCCAGCAGGTCGAGCGCCCCCTCGACACACTCGCGCAAAACAAAGGTCTCGTGCTCCAATTCAAGGCGGCCCGACTCGATCTTCGAGAAGTCCAGGATATCGTTGATGATCGTCAGCAACGTATCCCCGCTCGCGCGAATCGTCTCCGCGAAGTCGCGCTGCTCATGGGTGAGCGGCGAATCGAGCAGCAGGCTCGTCATGCCGATGACCCCGTTCATCGGCGTGCGGATTTCGTGGCTCATCATCGCCAGGAAGGCGCTCTTCGCCTGGCTGGCGCGCTCGGCGGCCTCCTTGGCGAGCCTGAGCTCCTCGGCGGCCCGCTTCTGGTCGGTGATGTCGATCAGCGTGGCCACTTCCTGGATGAGGCTGCTTTCCGGCTGGCGGAAATAGCGCATCGAGAATGCGGCCCACACCATGCTGCCGTCCGGATGCAGATACCGGCGCTCCAGAGTGTAGTGGTCAATCTCCCCCTGATCGAGTTTCGCCCGCAAGACCTGCTGCTGGGCATAGTCGTCCGGATGCGACACGTCCCGGTAGGAATCGATTTTCAGGGCCAGCTCGAGCGGCACCCCCGTCACGCGCGAGTGTTCGTGGTTGATCAGCCGGGTCTTCGCATCGCCCACAATCTGCCAGGAAATGCCGACCGGCACCGTTTCAAAGATGAACCGGAAGCGCGCCTCTTTCTCCTCCAGCTCCGCGTGGGCCCGCTTCAAATCGGTGATGTCGAGCATCGTCGTCACCACCTGCTTCTTCCCGGTGGTGGGATCGGCGAACATGCGGCTGCTGAGCGCGGCCCAGATCACCCGCCCGTCGGCGTGCAGGAAGCGTTGCTCCAGGGAGTATTCGTCAATCTCCCCGTTGATGAATCTTTTCCCCAACTGCTGCTGGCGGGCCCAGTCCTCCGGATGGATCACCTGCGCGAACGCGCCCGGCTTCCTCGAATCCTCGGCTGATACACCCGTGATCCGCACGTGTTCCGGATTGACGATCTGCGAGGCGACGTCGTCGGGCATGAACCAGGAGATGCCCACCGGCGCATGATCGAAGATGAAGCGGAGAAACGCTTCCTGCCGCTCCCGCTCCTCCCGGGCTCGCTTCTGGTCCGTGATGTCCACCAGCGTTGTCACCTCCTGCACTTCCCCGGTGGTCGGGTCATGGTGGGAATGCATGGAAAGCACCGCCCACACGATGCCGCCATCCGGCCGGATGTAGCGTTTCTCCATCGAGAACTCGTCAATCTCGCCCCGATAAAGCTGGTCGGTGAGCGCGGTCTGTTTCTCCTGGTCCTCCGGCTGGGTCGCCAGGATGTAGTTGACCGCGTCCTTCGACTTCGCAGCCGACACGCCTGTGATCCGTTCATGGGCGGAATTGACGAGCCGGGTGTCGGCCCGCCGCCCCCGCACCCAGGACATGCCGACCGGCGAATGCTCAAAGATGAACCGGAACAACGCCTCCTGGCTGCGCAGCTGTTCCTCCATGCGGCGGCGCGCGGTGACGTCTGTCTGGACTCCCATGAAGCCGGTGCAATGTCCGTTCGCGTCCTGCAGCGGCTGCACTTCAAGTTCGGCCCAGAACGGCCGTCCGGACTTGTGATAATTGAGCACCACGACGTGAAATCCCTGCCGGGTCATCAATCCGGCGCGCATCTGCTCCACGTCCCCCGGCGCAGTCTCCGAACCCTGCAGAATGGCGCCGGGCTTCCGCCCCTTCATCTCCTCCAACGTATAGCCGGTGATCCGTGCGTAGGCGTCGTTCATCCATTCGACCCGGCCCTCCACGTCCGTGATCATGACGCCGCTCTTGGACAGACTCGCCACCAGCGCGAGCCGCTGACTGTTCTCGGTCGCCTCCTGGAGTTCGCGGGTGATCTTGTCCGCCAGGGCCATGGCCCGCGAACGGGCGCTGGCCAGCAACCAGGTCATCCCGGCGGCGAGCAGACTGATGGCGAGCCCGCCGCCCAACACGAAGCCCAGCAACAAGCGGTTGGCCGCATTTCCAAAGCCCGGTCGCGAAGAAATCCGCAGCCACCACTGGCGGCCATAGAGCGACAGCGGCACGGACGTGTTGAAACGGCTGTCGGCGTAGTCGGCATCCGTCACGGCCTCGCCGCGGTGGTGCTGGAGCCGTTCATCGGAGTCATAGATCAGCGCGGCGAAGCTGGTCGCGTCGCCCTCGAAAGCGTCGAAGTCCACCTGGTCTTCGGTGAGGGCGACGATTCCCTGCATCAGCTCGTCGATCCGGATCGCCGCGAAGACCCATCCCTGCAACGCCCGCCGGCGGTCCTCCGGCGTGTCGAGATGGCTGCCCCGCTCGTAGATGGGCAACAGGAGTTGAAATCCGGGAAGCTTTTTTTCGTCCTGGACGAGCGACATGCGCCGGCTGAGCACCGGGCGGTCCATCAGCATGGCCTGTTCCGCCGCTTCGCGCCGCCTCTCTTCCGTCGCCAGGTCCAGACCCACGGCCGCGGCGTTCTGTCTGATCGGCTCGATGTAGGTGATCGGATAGAGTTCGTCCTGGTCACCCGCCGGATGGATCTCGAAATCGGGGGCGCCGCCGATGTGCATCCTGGTCAAAAAGGCCGGCAAGTCCGCCCGGCGCACCCGCTCGGCATAGCCAAATCCGAACACGCCCTGGCGCAGCGAAGGCTCCATGGACCGCGCGTAAAACGCCCACTCGCCGCGCTCCACGCTTTCACTGGCCGCGAACAGGCCCTGCGCCCCCCGCAAGGCCTCTTCAATCCTTTCCAGGCGCGCGGACACCGTGTTGCTCACGACCTCGCTCAACCGTCGGAACCGAACCTCGTCAGTCCCCTTCCCTTGCTCATAAACCAGCCGGCCGGCCAGGGCTGTCAGCAGCAATCCCATCACGAACACCACCGCGGGCCAGGCCAGACTGGATTCACCTGCGCCGCGAGGGTTGGTCTTGTCCGCTGTCAGGGGCATTCGGGAAGTCGGTAGTCTCATTCTCCCGGTCAGGTGAAGCAAACCTGAAACCGCGGGCCGCGTTCTTTTCCGGGACATCCTCTGTCGCGGCAGCGATGGCTCGTCGCGAAGCGCGCCGCCGCCAAGGTCTGCCAGTCCCGGATAGCCTCCAGCCCACGACGGGCCGCTAGGTTGCCAGCCACCGCTCGAGCCAATCCGCGGCGGTGCCGGAGGCCGGCTGGCGCAAGACGGTGCGGAGCCGCTGGGCCTGTTCCGCGCTGCGCTGACGACGTCGCGGATCATCGACGCACGCCGTGAGCTCGCGCGCCAGACGGGCCGGGGCGGCGGCCCCCTGAATGTACTCGGGATACATCGCCTCGCCCAGGAGAAGATTGGCGATCCCGATGTACGGCACCTTCACCAGCCAGCGGCCCAAAAGATAGGTTAACGGATTGGTGCGGTAAACGATCGCCCCCGGGATGCCCGCGAGGGCGCAATGCATCGACATCGTTCCGGAGCTGGTGAGAACCGCGGCCGCCGCGACCACGGCTCCGGTTTGCTGAAGCCGGACCCGGGCCGCACCGCCGGCCGGGCTCCTTCGCAAAAGCTGGCCGAGCAGGACTCGGATCTCTTCGCTCGGGTACAACACCACGGCGGCCCGGTCGGGATGGCGTTCGGCGAACTCCTCATAACCCGCCAGGACCGCCGGAAAGATGCGGGCGACGGATTGCCGCCGGCTGCCGGGCAGGAGCAACACCGGCCCGGCGCTCTCGTAGCTGACCGGCGATTCGTGGTCTTCAGTCACGAACGGATGCCCGACAAATTCGACCGGCAACGAAGTGTCAGCATAACTCTCCACCTCAAACGGGAAAATGACAGCCATGGCGTCGAGGTGCTTCGCCATCTCAAAACGGCGTCCTGCCTTCCATGCCCAGATCTGCGGGCTGATGTAATAGAGCGCCCGGATTTTCCCGCCGCTCTTGGTCGTCAGGCTGCGGGCGTGCAACGCCCGGACCATCCGGAGGTTGAAACCGGGATAATCGACAAAACACACCGCCCGCGGCCGGTAGTGCTCGATCCAGCGGAGCGTCGCGCCAAACAACTGCCGGAAAAACCGGACGTTCTTCAGCACCTCCGCCAGACCGACGACCGACGACGCTGTGAGATCATGCAGCAACTGCGCGCCGGCGGCCGCCAGCAAGGGTCCGCCGAGCGCGCAAATCGCCAGATCCGGCTGCCGGGCCCGCAGATCCGTCACCAGGCGCGCCGCGTGCTCATCGCCCGAGTGTTCGCCCGCGACCACCAGCAAATCGACCCGGCCGCCGGCGGGCGGAGGAAGCGACGACCGCAACTGGAGATGCTCGCTCACCGCCCTGATTGCCTCGCCGCTCGGATCTGCTCGGTGATCGCGATCGCCACCTCCAGCGCCGTCTTGCCCAGCGTGGCGCCGACCTTCGGCTGCCGGACCTTGGCGACGCTGTCCACAAACGACGCCAGTTCGAGCGCGAGCGGCTCGCCCTTCTGCAGCGGGATCTCCTCCACCGGCAGGGCCAGATCGGCCGGCTTCACCCCGCCGATGAGCTGCGCCGCATACGCGAGCATGCCGCTCTTCCGCACCAGGTGGCCGCTCTGGCGCATGAAATCGAAGGAGAAATAGCCGGAAGATTGGAAGACCCGGATCTCGCGCACCTTCTTCAGGCTCATCCGGCTGGCATTGAGATTGGCCACGCAACCGCTGGCGAATTCGAGGCGCGCGTTGGCAATATCCTCGGTCTTGGAGAGCAGGCTTACCCCCACGCTTTCAATGCGGGTGATCGGGGCCTTCACCAATTCGAGCACAATGCCGATGTCGTGGATCATGAGGTCAAGCACGACGCCGACCTCGGTGCCGCGGGGCGTGAACGGTGCGAGCCGCTCGGCCATGATGTAGCCCGGTTGCACGACTTCCTTCTCCAGAAATCCCATCACCGGGTTGAAATGTTCGATATGGCCCACCTGCACGAGGCAGTGGTGGGACTGGGCCGCCGCCAGGACTTGTCCCGCCTCCACCAGCGACGCGCACAGCGGCTTCTCGATCAGCAGGTGGCAGCCCCGGCCCAGCAACGGCAGCGCCACCGCCGCATGCCGGTCCGTGGGCACGACGACCGACACGGCGTCGCATGCCTCACCCAACTCCTCCACGGTGGCGAAGCGCCGGCACTGGTGCCGGGCGCAGATCTCGGCGGCGCGGGCGTCGTTCGTTTCATAGATGCCGGTCAGTTCGGCTCCGGGCAGCGACGCGTAGATGCGCGCGTGATGCTGCCCGAGCGAGCCAACGCCCGCCACGCCGCAACGGATGCGCGGAGCGGCCGGGCCGGTTTCGGGGTCTTGCTTTGGGACCATCGTGGAAAGCATGCGGGAGCGTTGCCCAGGCCGGGGAGCAACCCAACTCAAAAACCAGCCCTCTAGACCGGTCGCAACACGCCCTCGTGCAGCCGCAGGCTCCGGCTGCATTTCGCCGCGTGCTGCGGATTGTGGGTCACCAGCACCAGCGCCGCCCCCTGCTGGGCGCCGGCGCCCAGCAACACGTCGATCACGGCGTCGCCCGTGTGTTCGTCCAAATTGCCGGTGGGCTCGTCGGCGAGGATGACCCGCGGCTCGTTCATCAGCGCGCGGGCGATGGCCACGCGCTGGCGTTCCCCGCCGGACAACTGCGCCGGCAGATGGTGCCCGCGCTCGGCCAGGCCGACGCGGGTCAGCACGGCGCGGGCGCGGGCGCGTTCCTCCGCGCCGACGCGGCCCAGCATCCGTCGCGCCATGAGCACATTCGCCAGCGCGTCGATTTCCGGAATCAGGTAATAGGCCTGGAACACCATGCCGAGAAACCGTGCGCGCCGGCCGGCCAGGGCGTTGTTGCTCAAGCCGGTGATGCTGGTCCCCGCCCACGCGACGTCACCGCCCTCGGAGACGTCGAGGCCCGCCAGCAGATTGAGCAACGTGGTCTTGCCCGATCCGGATTCGCCGCGAATGCTCACGCTTTCGCCGGCCGCAACCGCGATGTCCGCGTCGCGCAAAACCTCGATCGCGCGCTCGCCGCTGCGATAGTGTTTGCGCAAACCGGTGGCCCTGAGAACGGAGTCAGCCATGGGGAAGTGGCCGGGAGCAGCAGACCCTTAGACCGACTGTGTCCCGGCGCCGCACAACTGCGACCAAAGGTGGGAGGCAAGCCAGATCAAAAGTGGCACGGGCGTCCCGCCCGTGGTTTGAAGAAATCCCCGGACATGGGCAAGATGCCCATGCCACCCTGAACGACCGACCATCGGCAGATGCTCGCTTATTCACTGCGCAGCGCCTCCACGGATTTGAGCCGGGCCGCGCGCCACGCCGGCAACAGGCCGGCAAGCGTAGCGATGAGAATCGAGCTCATTGTGACCACCGCCAGATCGTGCGGCGAATAGCTGCAGGGCAGGTTGGAAAACTGGTAGAAGCGCAGCAATGCCGCCTCGCTGTGCGTCAGGCGCGCGAAGGTGTGGGTCACCTCGTTGCGGAAAGCGAGCGCCAGCACGGCCAGACCGATGCCAAGCACCGCCCCGGCAACGCCGATGAAGAAACCCTGGAAGCAAAAGCAGGCCGCGACCTGGCGGGGCTTCCCGCCCAGGGCGCCGAGCAGGCCGATCTCCTTGGTCTTCCGCACCACGGCGGTGAGCAGCGAACTCGCGATCGCAAACGACGCCACCAGGATGATGAACAGCATGATGAACATCAGCATGTTCTTCTCGAGCTGGATCACGAAGAGGAAGTCGCGGTTGCTCTCGATCCACGACACCGCGCGGTCGGCCCCGCTGAACAGGGCGTTGAGCTTGGCCGCGAACTCATCGGAATCGAATCCCGGCTTCAGGCGCACGCTGACGCCGTGCACGCCGGACTGCAGCCCGTAGAGCTCCTGCATCAGCCGCAGCGAACAGATGACGGTGTTGCTGTCGACCTGGTTCCAGCCGGTCTCGAAAATCCCCGCCACCCGCAACGCCCGCGGCAGCAAGATCTCATCCTTCTTCAAGCGCTCGAGCAGCAAGGGCGAATAGACGTCGACCTTCTGGCCGGGGCGCGCGCCCATGGACGCCGCCAGCTCGGAGCTGAGGAAGACCGAGTCATCGTCGAGATCGTCCACCCGGCCGACGAGGAGGAACTTCGCCAGCGGCACGACGCCCTGCTCGTGCTCGACGTCGATACCGCGGATGAAAGGGAACGCGGGCCGGTTGCCCGCCTGCAGCATGACGACGCCCTGGGCATAGGGTGCGACGGCCGCGACCTCGGGAAGGCCGCGGATCTTCGCCATCACCGCCTCCTGGTCATACATGATGCCGCCGTTCTCGGCCCGCACATCGACATCGCCGTTGGTCTCGAGGATCTTCTGCCGGATCTCATCGCCGAATCCGTTCATCACGCTGAGCACGATAATCAGGACCGCCACC
This sequence comes from Opitutaceae bacterium, assembly GCA_035648795.1. Taxonomy (GTDB): domain Bacteria; phylum Verrucomicrobiota; class Verrucomicrobiia; order Opitutales; family Opitutaceae; genus Fen-1467. Next base: position 3,686 of record DASRKV010000159.1, on the reverse strand, counting down.
CCCAGCATGACGCCGCCGATCGACGCGAGGGTGAAAAAGGCGATGCGCCGTCCGCTGGGGAACAATTGTTTCAGCGCGAGATACAGGTACCAAGGCATGGAGTGGGCTGGTCCGCACGTTCCACCGTCGCGGTCTTCGCGGCAAAGCATCCGGACCAGGCATCAAGCGATATGCGGCGGGCTGCCCGCTGCCAACTCAGATTGTTGGTTGATCAGGTGGAGCCCGCCGACCCTCGCCGCGATCGGATGCAGCCGCGAGCAGATTCTCTGGTGGCTGCGCGCACCGGCGAGTGGTCCTCGCGGCACACACCTCCCCCGGCCAGCCCTTTTGCACAGCCAATCATGAGGAAACACGGGCCATCACGAACCCATCGTATCCCTTGGTGCCGACGGTCTGAATTGCGGTGGCCGTCACCCGGGATTCCTTCGCGAGCATTTCAGTAAAGCGACGCATGCCCTGCACGCCAGGATCGGTGCTCTTCGAATTCAAGATCTCGCCCTTTCGCACCACATTGTCGGTGACGATGATGGTTCCGGGACGCGACAGATTCAGCGCCCAGGTGAAATACTCGGGCGTATTCGGCTTATCCGCATCGATAAAAATCAAATCGAACGGTCCCGGGTACTCCGTCTTCACCCTGGGAAGAGTCTCCAACGCCTGGCCGACCAACATTCGAACCGCCCAGCCGAAGCCGGCGTGCTCGATATTCTGCTGCGCCACCGTTGCATGCCTGGGCTCTGCTTCCAGGGTAACCAACAAGCCATCCGGAGGCAATGCCCTCGCCAGCCAGATCGTGCTGTATCCGCCGAGCGTCCCGATCTCCAAAATCCTGCGGGCGCCCTGGATCATCGCCATTAAATACAGCAACTTTCCCTGGCTGGGAGACACCCCAATGGCAGGAAGTCCGGCGCGCGAATTGGCGTTGAGCGCCGCCTCCAGCGTGGGATCGGGCGGCACCAGCGCCTGATTGAAGTACCGGTCAACCGCGGTCCATTGTTCCTGGTTCATAAGCGTACGGCCGAAGGATGCGCATGTTCAGCCAATTGCCTGTTAGACAATACCATGCTGTTGGATCGTCCTATGCGTCTGTTCTCGCGAAAGTCGGACGGCCAACTGTTCTGGTAGGGGGCGATTTCAATCATTGGTCCTTCCGAGAATGACCAGGCATTCAGGTGGCTGTCGAAGCCATATGCGTGGACCTGCCTGGAGAAGGCTTGCCTGCGGCCACAGGCCTATCGCAGCACCGTACGGCCTTCCATCAGATCGGCCTTCGCCGGGAAAAGACGGGCCACCGTCTCTCGCACCCCGGGACAGCCATTCTTCGCGCTGTTCTGTCGTGCTGGTCACCACCACCCCGAATGGGCCAGGATGACCGAGATCTTTATGCAACTCCCTTTCCCTGGTTTATCTTCTTTGCGTGAAGCATGAAGTGGGAGACAAAACCGTTTACGTCGCGATTCAGCATCCGGATTATCGCATAAATCATATCCCGCCTCCGAGGGGATAGATCTTTTGAAGCCTGTGCTTCGAGCAAGAATCGGACGCGATCTTCCCAGAATTCCACACCCCGAGGATGGAGTTCGGAATGCAGCACGAGCGCTTGCCCGGTCTTGGCAAAATGATGGCGCCACCATTCGGGTGAATGAACCGCCATGCATGCAGGGAACTCCAAAAGGAATTCTTCGGGTGCATCGTCGGAAAGTTCGTCCCTGTAACAAGGACTTCCGACAACCAATTCACCACCTTCCTTGATAAAACGCAGCAAGTATGACGGGAAGAAGTCGTCTGTCCCGAAGTAAAAGAGGTCATTCATTGAGAACACCGCGTCGAAATAGTCGGTGGAGAATGGGAGTTGTCTGCAGTCGGAACGAATTGGGCAGACCAGATCGCCCACGCCGAGCGCGGACGCGCGCTGCGAAAGCGACTCGGGAAACTGTTCATCGACGGCATAGACGCTAACGCGATAAGTGCGGGCGAGAAAGATCGACGTCGTGCCAGCGCCACTGCCCAAATCAAGCACTCTCATGCCTGGTTGGAGATTCAGCATTCTTGCCATATCGGAGGCGAGAAAAAGCCCCCCTTGTCCTTGGAGGCCCTCGTGAATGTCGGCCCGGCTATAACCTGCCAATTCGGGATAGGCGCCAAGCGGAACTTCACTAAAAGAAGCCCGCACTTTCTGCAGATCAATCTCGGGCCAATTCGATAAATCGTATTCCATTTTTCTCTGCCCATCTTTTGGCCACTGACGGCTGGCACGCCGGATCAGCGGTCGGTCACGTCGAGCTCCGGCCACTGCGCCAGCTTGCGATGCAGGGTGCGGCGGCTGATCCCCATGAACTCAGCGGCGCGGGTGCGGTTGCCCCGCGATTTGACCAGCGCCTCGCGCAGCAGGCGCTTCTCGTTCTCTTCCACCGAAAGCGGGTTGGCCAGGGCGGCCGGCGGCGCAGAGTTGCCGGCCTCGCCGGCGGCAACCGGTGCCGCCTCCCCGCGGAATTTCGGCTCGAGATCAAACTCCGTCAGCTTTCCGCCGCGATGCAGTACCACCGCGTTTTCCACAAAGTTCCGCAACTCGCGGATATTGCCCGGCCAGGCATAGGCCTGCAGGTAGCGCATCGCGCCGGGTTCGATCGTCAGCGTCGGCACGTTGTTCTCTTCGCTCAAGATCTTGAGATAATGTTCGAGGAGCAGCGGCACGTCTTCCGGGCGGGTGCGCAGGGGCGGCATGGTGATGCGCACCACGTTCAGCCGGAAAAACAGGTCCTCGCGAAACGTGCCTTCCTTCACCATCTGGTCGAGATTCTTGTTCGTGGCGGCGACCAGCCGCACGTCGAGCGGGATGAGCTTCATGCTGCCGATCCGCTCGATCGCCTTGGTCTCGAGAAACCGGAGCAGCTTCACCTGCGTCGCGAGCGAAATCTCCCCGATCTCGTCCAGGAACAGCGTCCCGGTGTCGGCCGCCTCGAAGCGACCGATGCGCCGCTCGGTGGCGCCGGTGAAGGCGCCGCGCTCGTGGCCAAACAGCTCGCTCTCCAGCAGCGTCGGCGGCAGCGCGGCGCAATGGACCGCGACAAACGGCGCCCGCGCCCGCGGGCTCGCCTGGTGGATGGCCTGCGCGATCTGTTCCTTGCCCGAGCCGGTCTCGCCGTCGATCAGAATGGTGGCGCGCGACGGCGCCACGAGCTTCACGCGGTCGATGACGTCGCGGAGCCGGTCGGAATGACCCACGATCCCCTCGAAGCTGAAGCGGTCGTCCAGGCGCTCGTGCAGTTGTTTCACCTCGACCTCGAGCGTCTTCGTCTTGAGCGCCCGCTGGATGAGAATCTCCAGTTTCTCCAGGTTGACGGGTTTGGTGAGAAAATCGAACGCGCCCCGCTTCATCGCCTCCACCGCCGTCTCGATGTTGCCGTACGCGGTCATCATGATCACCACCGGCTTGCCCGGCAGGGCGAGCGCCTTGTCGATGACTTTGAGGCCGGATTTGCCCGGCATGCGCAGGTCCGTGATGATCACGTCATGTTCCTGCGCCTCCATGAGATTGAAGGCCTCGTCGGCGCTGGCCGCCAGCGAGACGTCGTAGTGCTCCTCCAGAGCCTGCTGCAGACCCTCGCGGGTATGCTTCTCGTCGTCGATGATCAGGACACTTGGCACCATGGTGCGATTGACGCTGCTGGCGTCCACGTGGTCAA
>DASRKV010000158.1:0-3399 GCA_035648795.1 Opitutaceae bacterium | reverse complement strand
GTAGCTGACGCCGCCTTCGAGGTAGGCTTTGAACTCGGGTTCGAAATAGCGCAGGGCGGAGAGCACCGGATTGGGCGCCGTCTGTCCGAGGCCGCACAGGGAGGCCTTCTGCATGGCCCGGGAGATGGCGCGCACCAGGTCGAGGTCGCCCTTTTCCCCGCGGCCGCGCGACACCCGGTTGAGAATCTGCAGCATCTGATAGCCGCCGATCCGGCACGGGGCGCACTTGCCGCAGGATTCGTCGACGCAGAAGCGCAGGTAGAATCGCGACACTTCGACCATCGAATCGTCCTGGTCCATCACGATCATGCCGCCGGAACCCATGATCGAGCCGAGTTCCTGCAGGCTTTCGTAGCTGACCTTGGTGTCGAGCAAGTGCTCCGGGATCATGCCGCCGGACGGGCCGCCGGTCTGCACCGCCTTGATGGCCTTGCTGCCGAAGACGCCGCCACAGAGGTCGAAAACGATTTCGCGCAGGGTGACGCCGAGCGGAACTTCGACCAACTGGGGATTGCGCACCTTGCCGGTGACGGCGAAGACCTTGGTCCCGCGGGATTTATCGACCCCGAGCTGGCCGTACCAGGCTCCGCCCCGCACCAGAATCGCCGGCACCGCCGCCAGGGTCTCGACATTGTTAATGGCGGTAGGCTGGCCGAACAGGCCGCGTTCGGAAGGATAGGGCGGCCGCGGACTGGGGCTGCCGCGCTTGCCTTCGATCGAGGCAATGAGCGCGGTTTCCTCGCCGCAGACGAATGCGCCGGCGCCGAGGCGGACCTTGGCGTCGAACGAGAAACCGGTGCCAAGGATATTGTCTCCCAGCAGGCCGGCGGCGCGCGCTTCCGCGATGGCTTTCTCCACCCGGCTGACGGCCAGCGGGTATTCGGCGCGGATGTAGAAATAGCCGCGGGCGGCGCCGATGGCGTAGGCGGCGATGATCAGGCCCTCGAGCACGCTGTGCGGATCGCCTTCGAGCACGCTGCGGTCCATGTAGGCGCCGGGATCGCCCTCGTCGCCATTGCAGATGATGTACTTGGGCGTGCGCTGGACGGCGCGGGTGATCTGCCATTTGAGCCAGGTGGGAAAACCGGCGCCGCCGCGGCCGCGCAGGCCGCTGATCTTCAGCTCGGCGATGACCTCCTCCGGCTTCATGCCCTTGAGGACGCGCACCAGACCCTGATAGACGCCGTAGCGCAGGCAGTCCTGGAAATTCTCCGGGTCGAACTTGCCGCAGTTCCGCATCACCACGCGCACCTGCCGGTCGGGCTTCTTGTAGAGCAGGTCGTCGATGACCTTTTTGCCCTGCACGCTCGTCTTGACGATACGGGCCACGTCGGGGGCCAGCACGTTGGTGTAGGTGACGTGCGACGGCAGAAATTGCACGGCCACGCCCTCGTCGTATACGCCCATGTCCAGGGCGCGGACCACCTGCACCTTGTCCTGCAGATTGCAGCGCTTGAGTTCCTCCGCCAGGGAGAACTGAAAGAACTGGGACTTGTCGCCCTTTTCGGCGCTGGTGTCCTTGACCAGAATGTAGGTGGTGGGGCCGTCGAAGGTCAGGGCGCGGTTGCGCCAGGCGAGGATATGGTCGTCGAGCAACCGACGGCCGACCAGGTGCTCCTGGAGGATCCGGCGGGCGATGTCGTCGTCGACGCGGCCGTACACCACGCGGGGCATGCCCTCGCGGGCGATCTCCACGAGCGGATCGGCGAAGGAGTAGCCGAGACTGCCCACGCGGCGCACCTCGATCCCGAAGCCGAGAGTGCCGACCCCCTTCTCGAAGATGGTGCAGACCGATTCGGCGCCGGCGGCGATGCCCCCGGTGTCCATGCTCACCCGGACCCAGTTCAGGCCCGAGTCAGCCATGGTTTTGGCGTATTTCTCCAGATCGGCAAAGGTGAGCTTGTTCATGACACGGCCTTGGGCTGGGCGGTTTGGGCGATGAGGCGCGACACGTCGGTGGCGTTGAGCCGGCCGTACGTCTTGCCGTCGACCACCATGGCGGGGCTCATGCCGCAGCAGCCGATGCAGCGGACCACGTCGAGATGCCATTCGCGGTCGGCGGTGGTGCAGCCCTCCTCGACCTTGAGCTGCGTCTTGGCCTCGGCGAGCATGGCCGACGACCCCTTGAGGTAGCAGGCGGTGCCCAGGCAGACCGCCATGTTGTGGCGACCCGGGGGCTTGAGTTTGAAGTAATGGTAGAAGGTCAGCACCTCGTAGATGCGCGCCAGCTTCACCCCGAGCGCATACGACACCTCCATGGCGATCTCTCGCGGGACGTACCCGTGCTGGTTCTCGATCTCATGCAGGATCAGGATGAGGCTGCCCTCCTCGTCCTTCCATTTCGCGACCAGCGCATCCACCTCCTTGCGGACGTTGCTCTCGACCTTGGTCTGGAGCTGGCGCAGGCGCTCGATCTTGACCTCGAGCACGCGCGAGATCTCTTCAGCGATATTGCGGGGGATGAAGCCGTGCTGATGCTCGATTTGCTCCAGGGATTCGAGCAAGGACGCTTCTTCATCCTTCCAGGCGCTCAGTTTTGGGAAAAGGTCAGAAGGAACAGTCTCAGGGGGCATTGGAGAGGAGGGTTTTCCAAGAACGCGCCGATCCTAGCGGCTTTCGCAACGATCGATCAAGCAGGCTGACCCGGACCTGGGCAACAATCAGCAAACTGAATGCCCGCCATCACCAACGCCCCCGGCAGGGTGATTTGGACCGGCGGGTTCCGCTGAAAAGATGAGCGGAGATGCATTGGGGATTTTCATCGGTGGAACCAAGCAGACGTGCTTGGCACCCGCCCGGACGTGAAAGACTGATCGAAATGTTCGTCGGTTGACCTGATGCAAGCGAACGGGACCTTTGCGAACGAGGGGCTGGGCACCCATGAAAGAACACAGATGGGACATAAGAATAGAATGAAGTTCTGATCGGTTTCCGCTAGATTAGTGGTGGTTCGGCCTATCATTAATTGTTATAATCGGTTGACGGACAGCCTTTTCCGGACTAGCTACCACTGTGCTTGCCCTGCTGCCCGCCGCTGCGCCCCCGGAGGAATTTTTCTGGGACGACCTTCTCGATTTCATCGACGAACGTCGCGTGATTCCCATTGTCGGGGCCGAACTGGTTACCGTGCCTGATGGCAACGGCGGCGAGTGTGCCGCTCTTGCGCGTGCTCGCGACGAAGCTCGCAGAACGGCTGCACGTGCCCGCCGAGGACATTGCGGGCGACAATGCATTGCATCAGGTGGTCTGTCGTTACGTGCAGCGCGGCGGCCGGCGCGAGGATGTCTATCCGCGGCTGCGCGGATTGATGAAGGAGATCAGCCCGCCCGTGCCCCCGTTGCTGCGCGACTTGGCGCGCATCCGGCATTTTCAGGTCTTCGTCACAACGACGTTCGATTC
>DASRKV010000157.1:0-4959 GCA_035648795.1 Opitutaceae bacterium | reverse complement strand
CCTCATGACGACGGCCGCAATGGTCCTCGGGGTGATGCCGCTGGTGCTGGCCACGGGCGCGGGCGCCGGCAGCCGTTTTGCGATGGGCATCGTGATTGTCACCGGAATGTCGGTGGGCACGCTGTTCACGCTCTTCGTCGTGCCCCCGGCCTACATGCTGATCGCCCGCGATCGCGCGAAACCGTCTGCCGCCGGCGCCCTCCAGCCCGAGCCCGGGCATGTCTGAGCCGGAGCTATTCGGTCTGATTTTGTAGGCGGGGTCGCCGGATCCCGTCGAGGCTTGCGGGAAAAACGCGACGAGGTCGTCGCATCCCCGCGAGATTGCTCCTACACCAAACCCAGACGCATTTTCCCTTCCTCGGAAATCATCGATTGGTTCCACGCCGGTTCCCACACGAGACGCACATCGGCGGAGCTGACGCCGGGAACGAGGAGAACCTTGCTGCGGGCGTCTTCCGCAATGGCCGGGCCCATGCCGCAGCCCGGCGCCGTCAGCGTCATCGAAACGTTCACGCGATAGCCTTCGGCCGGGATTTGCTCGACCTCCATCGAATAAACGAGGCCGAGATCGACGATGTTCACCGGAATCTCCGGGTCGAAAACCTTCTTGAGCTGGTCCCAGATCGCCTCGGAATCCGGGGCGCTGCCGGCGGCGGGCGCGGTTTGCGTCGTGGTCTCGGCCACCTGCTCGCCGATCGCGTCCGCGTCGCGCCCGTCGATGCGCGCGAGGCCGAAGTCGATGATGACGGTGTAACTGCCGCCCAACGTCTGGGTGACGTGAACCTTGGTCCCGGCGGTGAGCGCGATCCGGTCGCCGCTGGGAATTTGCGTGGCGGTAACGTCGCGACTGAGGATGCGTTCTTTGTTCATGATTTCGAGGGGAGGGCGGCGGAGCAGGTCTTGAATTGGGTCTTGATCGACTCGCGGAGCGCGGAGCGGAGCGCCTCGTTTTCAAGCTTGGCGAGAACCTCCTCAAAAAAGCCGAAGACCAGCAATTGGCGCGCCGCCGCCGGGGCGATGCCGCGGGTTTCGAGGTAGAACATCTGTTCCGCGTCGACGTGACCGCTGGTGGCGCCGTGCGTGCAGCGGACATCGTTGGCCTGGATTTCCAGGCCGGGGAGCGCATTGCTTTCGGCCTCGTCGCTGAGCAGGAGGTTCCGGTTGCTTTGGTAGGCGTCGGTCTTCTGGGCCTCCGGGTCGACAATGATCAGCCCGGAGAAGATCGTGCGCGCCCGGTCCAGCAGCGCATTCTTGTAGAGCAGATTGGAGCCGGTATTCGGCGCTTGGTGACTCTGCAGGGTGCGCTGATCGAACTCCTGCTCCCCCTGCGCCACGGTGAGCGCGAGCATCTCGCTGAAAGCGCCCGACCCTTGCAGGCGGCTGTGGGACTCGTGCCGGGCCTGACGGCCGCCGAGATGAAGGTTGAGCGAAAGGACGCGGGCGTCGCGTTGGACGACGGTGGAGTTGAGCTGGAAGGCGAGGGTGCCGCGCGACCAGTCCTGCGTGCCGACATAGGTGAGCTGCGCGCCGGGCCCGGCAAACAAGTCGTTCACGCCCGCGGCGAAGCCGGCGGCGGCCGGATCGGTCGAACGAAAGTGTTCCACGAGCGTGGCCCTGGCGTTGTCTTCGAGAATGGCGAGGGTGTGAGGAAACACGGCGGCGCCGTCGCCCGAGGCCACGTGCTGGACCACGAACGGCGCTGCGATCTCGAGACCGCGCGGCACGTAAAGGAAGGCCCCGCTGCGCGTGAGGGCGGCATTGAGCGCGGCGAATTTCTCGGAGCCGAGGTTCACCGGTTGCGCCATGAAATGGCTCCGGAACACCTCCGCGTGATTGACGATGGCCTCTTCGATCGAGCAGAAGACGACACCCCGTTTTCGGAGGGCCGGCGACAGAGCCTCACCCGCCAGCGTACGGTTGTTGACCAAGGCGAGGGTCGCGGCGCACGGAAACCCAGCCTTCGAGGTCTGGAATCCGGAATCAGCCGCGTCCGCGAGCGTGTAGCCGTTGAGTTTGATCCCGGTCACGGTGCTGAAGCGCCAGAGCTCATCGGTCCGCGCCGGCAGCGGCAGCGTCTCAAAGCGGTCCCACGCGGCGCGCTTCAGGTCGAGCCACCAGGCCGGCAGGTCGCCGAGGGCCGCCAGATGCGAGGCGAAGGCATCGGAGGAAAAGGCGCCGTTTACGGAAGGAGTTTGAACGGCAGGGATGGCAGACATGCGGGGGGTGATGGAATCAGGAAAATGGAAAAAGAAAGACGCAGAATGCGGGCGGAAGGAGTCTGGAATATTTCCTCTTCCATCTTCCTTCGCCGTCGGCTGAGCCGCCGCGGCTAGCCGACGGAGCCTTCCATTTCGAGGTCGATGAGGCGTTTGAGTTCGACGGAGTATTCCATGGGGAACTGGCTCACCAGGTCGTTGATGAAGCCATTGACTGCCAGGCTCATGGCCTGCGCCTCGGTGAGGCCGCGCGACTGCATGTAAAAGATCATTTCGTCGCTCACCTTCGAGACGCTGGCTTCGTGCTGCACGGCGTGATCCTGGCCGCGGACGGTGATGGCCGGGTAGGTGTCGGTGCGGGAGTTGGTGTTGATGAGCAGCGCATCGCATTCGGTGTTGTTCTTGCAGCCCTTGAGGTGCCGCGGGATGTGCACCAGGCCCCGATAGGTGCTGCGACCCTGGCCGACGGAGATGGACTTCGCCACGATCGAGGACGTCGTCTCGTCCGCGGCGTGGACCATCTTGGCCCCGGTGTCCTGATGCTGGCCGTCGTTGGCGAGGGCGATGGAGATGACCTCGCCGCGGGACTTGCGGCCTTTGAGCACGACGCCCGGGTATTTAATGGTCAGGCGGCTCCCGATATTACAGTCGATCCACTTGATCTCGGCCTCCTCGTGAGCGAGCCCGCGCTTGGTAACGAGGTTGAACACGTTGGGCGCCCAGTTCTGGACGGTGATATACTGGATCTTGGCGCCCTTGAGCGCCACGAGCTCGACCACGGCGCTGTGCAGGGTCGAGGTGGAGAATTTCGGCGCGGTGCAACCTTCCATGTAGGTGAGCTCGCTGCCTTCATCGACGATGATCAGCGTGCGTTCGAACTGGCCGAAGTTCTCGGCGTTGATGCGGAAGTAGGCCTGGAGCGGATGCAGCACCTTCACGCCGGGCGGCACGTAAATGAACGAGCCGCCGGAGAAAACCGCGCTGTTGAGGGCGGAGAACTTGTTGTCCCCGGTCGGGATGATCTTGCCGAACCACCGGCGGAAGATCTCCGGATGCGTGCGCAAAGCCTCGGACGAGTTGAGGAAGATGACTCCCTGCTTGGAGACGGCATCCTTGATGTTCGAATAGGCGGCCTCGCTGTCGAACTGGGCCTCGACGCCGGCGAGAAACTTGCGTTCCTGCTCGGGGATGCCGAGGCGTTCGAACGTCATCTTGATGTCCGCCGGCACCTCGTCCCAGGAGCGCTTCGGCTTGGTCCCTTGCGAGAGATAATAACGGATCTTGTCGAAGTTGATGTTCTCCAGGTCGCGGCTGGCCCAATGGGTCGGAAGCGGCTTGGCCAGGAACGTCTGCAGGGCGTTGAGGCGGAACTCGCGGATCCATGGCGCCTCCTTCTTGACGTCGCTGATGTAGCGGACGGTGCGTTCGCTGAGGCCGCTGCCGGCGTCAAAGTCGTATTTGACGTCGTACTTGAAGTCCCCGGCGGTCTGGTCGATGCCGGCCACGGGGCTGGCGGTGGTTTCTTCGACGGCGGTGGTCGTGAGCGTGTCGCTGTCAGTAATCTGGCCCATGGTGTTTCCCTCCAGTTGAAAGTCGTGAGTCGTTCAACACCCCGGGCTCAAGATGGAACTTCGAGCCCGAGCGTTCGCGATCAGTGTGTGGTTGAGCAGTGAAAGTTAAAGGTGCGGCGTTCAGGCGGAGGCGACCGCCAGTTCCTTCTTCACCCAGGCATAGCCCTTGGCCTCCAGCTCGACGGCGAGATCCTTGTTGCCGCTGCGGACGATGCGGCCGTCGTACATGACGTGGACGAAGTCCGGAACGATGTAATTGAGCAGGCGTTGATAGTGGGTGATGAGCACGATCCCCAGTTGGCCGGTCCGGAGCTTGTTGACCCCGTCCGCGACGACGCGCAGGGCGTCGATATCGAGACCCGAGTCGGTCTCGTCCATCAGGGCGAACTTGGGATCGAGCATGGCCATTTGCAGGATCTCGCAGCGCTTCTTTTCACCGCCCGAGAAGCCCTCGTTGACCGACCGCGCCGTGAACTTCCGGTCAATCTTCAACAGGTCCATCTTCTCGTAGAGCTTCTTGTAGTAGCTGGTCGCGTCGAGGTCCGCGCTGTCGCCGAGACGGGCCTGGAGGGCGGCGCGAACGAAATTGGCGATGGACACTCCCGGCACTTCGCTCGGGTATTGAAACGCGAGGAAGAGGCCGGCCCGCGCGCGCTCATCGGGCTCCATGGCGAGCACCGGTTGCCCGTCGAGGAGGACTTCACCGCCGGTGATCGTGTAATCGGGATGACCCGCGATCGCCTTGGCCAAAGTGGACTTTCCGGTGCCGTTCGGGCCCATGATGGCATGGACCTCGCCCTGATTGACGGTCAGGGAGACGCCCTTGACGACCGGTTTGTCGCCGATGCTGACTTGCAGGTTCTGAATGATGAGCTGGCTCATTTGGTGTGAAATCTGGAAACGAAAATGGCGCGAGGTTGAGCGGGGAAGCCGTCGGGTCACGTCTCGATCGAGCCACGGAAACTCAGGTCGATGTGCTCGGCGGTATATCCGGCCGGGAGGACGGCGCGGAGGCGGGCAGTCAGGTCGGGCGGAATTTCGACGTCGTGGATCTCGCCCGACTTCTCGTCGTGAAAATGGGCATGTTCATGCAGGTTAGGGCAATAGCGGGTAGGTTCCCGGACGAAATTGACCTGTTTGATGAGACCGCATTGGACGAGGGTTTCGAGGCA
>DASRKV010000156.1:0-4066 GCA_035648795.1 Opitutaceae bacterium | reverse complement strand
GCGTAGCCTTCCCGTTGCCAGCGGACCACCAGCTCGAAAAAGCGATGGCGGGCCTCCTCCTCGACTTGCAGCCGTTCGTGGGCAACCAGTGCGTCGTCGGGATATCGGCGGTGATGGGCGAGGCTTTCCGTGTCCCAGGTCTGTTCGTGCGCGGCTCCCTCGAAGAGCGCGGAAGCTTCGTCGAGGTCGCCGCACACGAACAGACCTGGGACACGGAAAGCCTCGTCCACCACCGCCGGTATCCCGACGACGCGCTCGTCGCCCATGAACGGCTGCAAGTCGAGGAGGAGGCCCGCCATCGCTTCTTCGAACAAGTGGTCCGCTGGCAAAAGGAAGGCTATGCGATCGCCCTGGCCGTGGCCAAGGACGGTGAGGAGGCGCGAACCCGGGAGATCCTCGCCGCAGATCCGGCCTTGAAGTCCCTGCGGCCGCGTTTCCTGCGGAGCACGATCAACGAAGGCTTCCGCGTGACGTACCGTCCCGCCGAACCCCTCGCCGCCGGGCCGGTCCGCCTCGCCCTGGCTCCGGACGCGCGCGGTTTGGTCCTGGTGTCTGAAACCGAAATTCTCGGACGCCAGCGGCAACGGCGCCCGGTGCTCCATCGCCGCCCGGCCGCCACGCCGTCGCAAATCGACCAGTTGCTCGACTTCTCCGAACTCGTGGAGGGCGATTTTGTCGTCCACCTTCAGCACGGCATCGCGGTGTTTCGCGGCCTCGCCAAAATCGAAACCGCCGCGGGAACCCGCGAGGTCATTTCGCTGGAATTCGACGACAAGGTGACCCTGCATGTCCCGCTGCAGGAGGCGCATCTCGTTTCCCGGTACGTCGGCCTGGCGAAAGCCCGGCCGCGACTGGGTCGCGTCGGCAGCGGCCGCTGGGAAAAGACCCGCGCCTCGGCCGAACACGCCACGCTCGATCTCGCCGCCCAGTTGCTCGAGGTCCAGGCCCGGCGCGCGGCCGAGCCGGGCTACGCGTTCGCGCCCGACACGGCGTGGCAGCACGAGTTCGAATCTTCCTTCCCCTTCACCGAGACGCCCGACCAGCTCCGCGCGATCGCCGAGACCAAGCACGACCTGGAGCAGACGCGCCCGATGGACCGGCTCGTCTGCGGAGATGTCGGCTTCGGCAAGACCGAGGTGGCCATCCGGGCCGCGTTCAAGGCCGTCATGAGCGGCCGGCAGGTGGCAGTCCTCGTGCCGACGACCGTCCTCGCCCAACAGCACCTCAACACCTTCCGCGAACGGATGGCCGGCTACCCGGTCGCGATCGAAATGCTCAGCCGGTTTCGTTCTCCCCGGGAACAGCGCCGGATTCTGGCGGCCACGGCGAAGGGCGAAGTGGACATCCTGATCGGCACGCATCGCCTCATCCAACGCGACGTCTCGTTCAAGGACCTCGGGCTGGTGGTCGTCGACGAAGAGCAGCGGTTCGGCGTCAAGCACAAGGAGGTGTTCAAGCAGTGGCGGGCGCACGTGGACGTGCTGTCGATGAGCGCCACCCCCATCCCGCGCACGCTTTATCTGGCCCTCACCGGCGCGCGCGACCTCAGCGTCATCGAATCCCCGCCCGCGGACCGCCATCCGATCCAGACCATCGTCAAGACCTACGACGAGGCGCTCGTGGTCGAGGCCATCCGCCACGAGGTCCGCCGCGGCGGCCAGGTCTTCTATCTGCATAACCGCGTCCTGACCATCGAACGGGTCGCCCAGCGTCTGCGCGAACTGCTGCCGGACCTCAGTATCGCCGTCGGCCACGGGCAGATGGAGGAGAACGGCCTGGAGCGGATCATGACCGAATTCGTGGCGGGACGCCATCAGGTGCTGGTCTGCACGACCATCATCGAAAGCGGCCTCGATATCCCCAACTGCAATACCATCCTGATCGAGGGAGCCGACCGCTTCGGCCTTTCCCAGCTCTACCAACTGCGCGGACGCGTGGGCCGGTTCAAGCATCAGGCCTACGCCTATCTGCTGTTGCACCGCCACACCCACCTGATGGACATCGCGCGCCAGCGCCTCAATGCCCTCCGCCACCACAACCAGCTTGGCGCCGGATTCCGCATCGCCATGCGGGACCTCGAACTGCGGGGAGCCGGCAACCTGCTCGGTCCCGAACAAAGCGGCCACATCGCGGGTGTCGGGTTCGAACTCTATTGCCAGCTCCTGCGCCAGAGCATCGCCCGCCTCAAAGGCGACCGTAGCGCCGCCGCCATCCGGGCCGGCGTCCGTCTCGACTTCGTTTTTGTCGGCGAAAGCGCCCCCGCCGCCGACCGCCGGCGCTATGAAGACGGCTACACGGTGCTGCGCGACGCCGAACTGGCCGGCGGCGGATGTCCGCTGGTCCAGGCGCGCATCCCGTTCGGCTACATTGGTGAGACCCGGTTGCGGATCGACGTCTACCGGCGCCTGGCCCTGGCGGAGACCCCGGCGCAGGTCCGCGCGATCGCGGCCGAGCTTCGCGACCGCTTCGGCAAGTTTGGCGACGAAGTCCGTGCGCTGTTGCTGGTCACGGAGATCCGCATCCGCGCGGAACAAAAACGGGTGCTGACCGTCGAAACGGAAGGCAATCGCCTCAAATGCTTGCGGAACTTCGGGCAGCACGACGGCTTCGTTCTGGTGGGAAAAAAGTTTCCCCGCTTGACCGCCCCCCGTCCGCTCCTAAGGTTGCGCGAGATCGCCGCCTTCCTTAACAATCTGCCGGAATCATGATCCATCGCCGCGTCGCTGCGACCAGCGTATCGCTTCTCCTCGCCTCCTGCCTGTTCCTGCGCGCCCAGGAGAAGGCGCCGTCCGCCGCGCATGACCGGCTGGATTTGCGTTTCGCCGACGGCATCGCCGCGATCGTCGAGGACAAGATCATCACCGTCGACGACATCCGGCAGGACATCACGCCGCTCATTCCGACCCTGCAACAGACCGCCCGGAACGAGAAGGAGTTCAATGAGAAGCTCGAGGCGCTGCAGGATGACATCATCCAGAACCGCATCGACCGGGTCCTGATCGTCAAGGAATTCAACAAGCCCAAGGACGGCGACGAAAAGAACAAACGTTCGGTCCCCGCCAGCATCATCGACAACCAGATTGCGGAGATCCAGATCACCCAGTTCGACGGAGACCGGTCCAAGTTTCTCGCTTATCTCCGCTCGCGCGGCATGACCCTGCGGGAATTCCGCAAGGAGCAGGAAGAGGACATCATCTACAACTACATGCGCCAGCAGCAGCGCAAATCGCAGAGTTTTGTCAGCCCGATCAAGGTCGAATCCTACTACAAGGAGAACAAGGACCGCTTTTACCAGGAGGATTCTGCGCTGCTGCGCGTGATCCAGTTCACGCGACCCGGCGGCGAGAATGACGCCCTGCTCGAGGGCAAGGCGCAGGCGGTGCTGGCGAAATTTCATACCGGGGAGTCCTTTGCCGAACTCGCGCGACAATACAGTCAGGATACCCGCCGCAACAAAGGGGGCGATTGGGGCTGGACCAAGCGCTCGGACATGCGCAAGGAGTTCAGCGACGTGCTGTTCACTCTCAAGAAGGGCGAGGTCAGTCAGCCCATCTTCACCCCGGAAGGCTGTTTTCTCCTCTACGTCGAGGATCGCAAATATGCCGGCATTCAGACGCTCGACGAGGTTCGCGATGATATCGAACGCATCCTGGCGCAGCAGATGACGCGGCAGTCGCAGGAACGCTGGCTTGAGCGGCTCCGCCGGAACGGCTACGTTAAGATGTTTTAGCGAGGCACCAGCAGCCTGGCGGACGCCAAGCCCGACAAGCAGCGGGGGAGGAGAGATTTTTCTTTTCTTGGAATGTCCCGGTCGGATCATGGCGCGGAATGGATGACCGCGGCCCGCTTCCTTCGCTCCGGCTGAACGATCTCGCCGTGGGTGAGCGCCCCCAAGAGCGGCTCGAACGTTTCGGGGCCGCCGCGCTGAGCGACACCGAGCTTCTCGCCATGCTCCTGCGGAGCGGGAGCCGGGGCATGAATGTCCTCTCGCTCGCCTCGCGGCTCATCTCTGAAGCGGGTTCGCTGGCGGGCCTGATCGCCTGGGTCGAGACCGACTTTCGCCGGT
>DASRKV010000155.1:0-10756 GCA_035648795.1 Opitutaceae bacterium | reverse complement strand
CGGTGGGGCGCAGGTTGACCGTGGACACGACGTATTCACCGAGGGCGCCGAACGGTCCGCTGCGGTATTCAGCCTGCGGCGACACGCGCCAGACCTGGCCGTCGGCCACCGTGGTGCTGCGGTATTTGAAAAAGGTCTGCTGGCCGTCGGTCTTGTAGCCGCCCGTGACGGCCGAGGCGCCCTTCTCCCGGCCCACGCTGGCGGCGGCGCCGAACGCGAGCCCCTGGAACGGCGACGCCGGGTCGGCTTTGAATGGCTGCAGATACAGCCGGCCGATCACATCCTTATCGTTGTCGAAATCGGCGTTGCTCGAGCTGGCCGCGTCGGGAACGCCGTTGAAGACACCGGCGGCGTAGGTGACCACGCCGCCCTGGAGACTGCCGCCGATTTGCGCGCCGAGATCGCGGTTCGGCACGAGGTTGGTGACCAGCGATCGCTCGTCGAAGAAGGTCCAGGAGTCAGACGCCAGCAATTCGAGGCCGACGGGCGCCTTGAATTTGCCGAACTTGAATTGCAGGGCCTGGTCGAGCGCGATGCCCAGGTTCGCATCCAGGATGCTCGGCGCGCTGGTGCCGCCAAATTCGGGCACGAATTGGAACGAGTAGATCTTGCTGAAGGTGCCCTCAATGATGGGACGGGCGCGGCGCAGCACGAAGGAGTTGTTCACGACTCCGGCGCCGTCATTGAAGAAAAGGCGCGAGTCGAACTGGACCAGTCCACGGATGCTGATCGAGTTGGCCCCGTCGCCCGAGGCAAGCGTGAAGCCCTTGTCGGTGAGGCTGATCTTGGGTGCGGCCCGGGCGGCGGCGACGGCCTCCTGGTCCTTGAGCTGCTGTTTCTGCTCGAGCTCATGCAGCCGTTGGTCGAGCAATCGAATCTGCTCGCGCAGGGCCTGGATCTCCACCGCCGTGTCGTCCGCGGCGCGCACCGGGATCAAACCGGCGGACAACATTACGGCCGCCAACATGGCCCGGACGAGCGGTAGCCTGGTCGTACTCATATTGCGTAGTCTCCCAAAAGATTGCTGATCAATCCGTCGACGGGTTGCAGCCGGGCTGCCAGGCCGGCGCGCGCGCTTTTCCTGCTTTGCCCCGCCGCCAGCGGCGCGCGCCGCGGTGCGGAATACGGCAGCGGCACACCGTCGCGACGCATCTTGCGCAGCGTCACCTCGACCACGTCCGCCAGCGAATATCGGTCAAGGATGCTCGTGATGGCGTTGCGCACGTCGAGCATCAGCATCCTCAGTCCGCAGTGCGTCTCGTCGGGGCAGGAGCATTTCTCGTAGGCAGTATGGCTCACGCAACCGATGGGGGCGAGCGGGCCGTCGATCAGGCGAACCACCTGGCCGATGATGATCTTCCCGGCCGGTCGGGCCAGACGATAGCCCCCGAACTTTCCGCGCTGACTTTCGATCAGCCCGGCTTCCTTCAGCACCATCATGATTTGTTCGAGAAACTTGATGGGAAGCTTCTCGTGGTCGGCGAGCTCGGTAACCTGAACCAAGGATCGGCCAACCTCGGCCGCGATCCCGAGGTCGATCAGTGCCCGAAGGGCGTACTCACCTTTCTTGGAGAGCTTCATAATGTCTATCGTTCTAATCTAGATTTATGAAGTAGCCATTGTGCAAGCTCTTTTTTCGTTGACCTTGCTTTTGCGCGCGAGCGCTGGGAGCTTGCCGGCTAAAAGATGACTGAAACTTGGCAAGCCTCCCTGATGAACGGCATGCGCCTCGTCCAATGGCCGGCTTGATCTGTCCGGCACGCCATGGATGAGAAGAGCCAGGAATTGTCGGGCCCCGATTTGGCTTCACCCCGGATCCAGGCCCGGATCGAGCCGGAGCACGGCTCAGCGCTTTTCCGCACCTTCGCCGCCCTCAAACATCGAAATTATCGTCTGTTTTTCGCCGGCCAACTGGTGTCGCTCACCGGCACCTGGATGCAAAACGTCGCCCAAGCGTGGCTGGTGTATGAGTTGACCCACTCGCCATTCAAGCTGGGCGTCGTGGCCTTTTGCGCGGGGGTGCCGGTCCTGATCTTTTCGCTCTGGGCCGGGGTCGTGGCTGACCGCGTGCCCAAACGCCGGCTGTTGTTGCTGACGCAAACGGTCATGATGACCCTCGCCTTCATTCTGGCGGCGGACATGTTTCTCGGCACGGTCCAATGGTGGCATGTCGCGCTCCTGGCGTTTTTCCTGGGCGCGGCCAATGCCTTTGATGGGCCGACACGGCAGGCGTTTGTGGTGGAGATGGTGGGCCGGAAGGAACTGATGAATGCCATCGCGCTGAATTCAGCAATGTTCAATACCGCCCGGATCGCGGGCCCCGCCCTCGCTGGAATCATCCTGGCCGCGGTCGGCACGGCGTGGTGTTTTGTGCTGAACGGCGTCAGCTTTCTGGCCGTGATCGCCGGACTGCTCCTGATGGACGTGAAGCCCTATGTCGGCGCCGCCGCAACCGAATCTCCGCTGAAGCAGATGCGGGAGGGGCTCAGCTACGTCTGGCATCACCCGACCGTGCGACCGCTGATCACGCTGGTGGCGGTGTCAAACATGTTTGCCCTTGGCTATATGGCGCTGCTGCCGGCATTCGCGCAGGACGTGCTTCATGCCGGGAAGGTCGGTTACGGCTTCATGAGCACGGCCATCGGACTGGGCGCGCTCGCGGGAGCCCTGCTGATCGCCTCACTGGGGAATTACGAACGCAAAGGTCTGATTCTGACGGCGGGCAACCTGCTTTTCCCGGTGATGGTCATCGCCCTGTCAGCATCCAGGTCGTTTCACCTGACCATGGGAATCCTCGTCGTGGCGGGCCTTGGGTTCATGACGCAAAACGCGATGGCCAACACCCTGGTGCAGACCACCGTGCCCGACGCCCTGAGAGGGCGGGTCATGAGCGTGTACATGATGGTATTCCTCGGTTTCTTTCCGATCGGATCGCTGATCGCCGGCGCGGTCGCCGAACGCTTTGGCGTGCCCGCCGGAGCGGCCTTGGGGGGAATCATCGCCCTCGCCTACGGCTTGTACCTGCTGTGGCGGGTGCCGGAAATTCGTGCGTTACGGTAGTCCGGCCAAACCAGCCGGGTTTTCTCCCACCTAGCCTGAATATTTCACAAGCGGAGTGAAGCCCGGGCGCGATTCGTGCTGAAGTAGTTGGTGTGAACAAAACAACGACGGCAAGCGGATGCGCCCGGGCTTCGACAGACTGTCAGCAGGCTTCGTTCCAGTTTCAAGACCTGGGTGCGCGCAAAGTGGTGGGAGATTTTACCGGCGGCACGCTGTCCAGCGACGGCGGGGTGCTGCTGTTGCGGCAGATCGATCGGGGCCTGGGTCTGACGCGGAGTCTGGCGGGTTGTTTCTGCGATCGGCGCGATCCGCGTTTTGTCGAGCACGCGCTGCCGGAACTGTTGGCGCAGCGCATCTATGCGTTGGCCTTGGGCTACGAAGACCTCAACGATCACGCGCAGTTGCGCCGGGATCCGCTGCTGGCGGCCGCCTGCGAGAAGCGCGATCCTTTGGGGCAGGATCGGGTCGATCTGGCCGACCGCGGCGACGCTCTGGCGGCGGCGGCGACGCTGAACCGGCTGGAGTTGTCAAACAACCGGGCGAGCCGCGGGCACAAGCTGCCGCATGATCCGCGGCGGGTGGAGGAGTGTCTGCTGAGCCTGGGGGTGCGCTGTCTGCCGAAACACGCTCGGGAGATCGTCCTGGACTTGGACAGCATGGGACACCTGCTGCATGGGCTGCAGGAGGGCCGGCACTTCAGCGCCTACTACGACGGTTACTGCTATCATCCCCTCTACATCATCGCCGGTGACATCGTGCTGTGGGCGCAGTTGCGCACCAGCGAGAGCCACACCGGCAGCGACGTCGTCGAGGCGCTGAAAAAGATCGTGCCGGCGATCCGGCGGCGCTGCAAGAAGGCCCGGTTGATCGTCCGGGCCGACAGCGGTCATTGCCGCCCGGAGATCATGGATTGGTGCGAGACCCAGGAGGTGTCCTACTGCTTGGGATTGCAGCAGAACCCGCGACTGGTTGAGCGGCTGGGCCCCGCTTTGGGTGAAGCGCGCGCCCGGCACTGTCTGTGTGGCGGAAGCAGCGTGCGCGTGTTTGCCCAGTTCGAGTATCAGACGCTCCAGAGCTGGAGTCGGGCGCGGCGGGTGATCGGCAAGGCCGAGGTGAGTGCTCAGGGGGACAATCCCCGCTTCGTCGTCACCAACCTGCCCGCCGCCGGCTTCGCGGGGGACAAGGACCGGGGACGGTTCCAACCGGCCCGCTTGTACGAGGAGCTTTATTGCGCCCGCGGGCAAATGGAGAACGTGCTCAAGCAACAGGTGCTGGATCTGGGAGCGGATCGGATGAGCACGCATCATCTGGCGAGCAATCAACTGCGGCTGTGGCTGGCGGCCTTCGCCTACCTGCTGCTCGAACGGCTGCGAGCCATCGGCTGCCACGGCACGGACCTGGCCCGGGCCACCGTCGGGACGATCCGACTGAGGCTATTGAAAATCGCCGCGCAGGTGAGCGTGAGCGTGCGGCGGGTGTATGTTCGCCTCAGCAGTGCCTATCCGCTGTCGGACTTGTTCCGGCTCTGCCATCAACGAGTGATGGCGCTGGCTCCACCCGGCTGATCCGGCGCAACCACCAAGATCTCCGGCGGCTCAAGCTCGCCGGGGGCCGCCGCATTGCCCGAAAACGGCGCACGCCTCGCAAATGCGGTCCCTCAGTGGCGGCCAACCCTTCCAGTCGCCGTTTGCAACCGCAAAACGACGTCGCTCCGCACCAATGCCATCAAATCTCTGTCGCAGCCACACGCGTGTGAAATATCCAGGCTAGAGCTTTAACTTCAACCCGTCATATGCCAGCCGGATGCCAGCCGGCAGGGTGGCCTCGAACGGGCCGTGATCGACCGCGTGCGTCAGGTGGGTGAGATAAGTGACCGGCGCACCAATCTGGCGGGCGACCTCGATGGCCTGCGGGATATTCATGTGCGTCGGATGTTCCTCCGGACGCAAGCCGTCGAGCACGACGGCGTGCGCGCCTTTCGCCAGCAACAGGGCCTCGGCGGGCACGCGCTTGCAGTCGGTGTAGTAGACGAACTTCGCGCCGCTGCTGCGTTCCTCGAAAATCAGGCCGAGCACGTTGACCCCGCCGTGCGGCAGGAGCGTCGAACGGATGGTGCCCTGCTCCAATTCGAGCACCGGTGGCATCTCGGCCAGCTTGAACGCCGGATAACCGCGCATCACCGGCCGTTCCATGATCGCGTAGGGGTACATCGCGATCACGCGGCTCATGCCCTCGTCGGTCGAATAAATGGTCAATGCGCTGCCCCCGAGAAGATCGCAGAATCGTCGCAGATCATCCATGCCGGCCACGTGATCGGCGTGGCCGTGGGTGAGAATGAAAAGATCCAGCCAGTCAACGCCCTGGCGCAGACATTGCTCGCGGAACTCCTGGGCGGCGTCGACCTGGACATGCAGACCGTCCAGCACCACGTGAATGCTACAGCGCGTGCGCTGGTTGCGGGGGTCGGCCGAGGTGCAGACCGCGCAGTGGCAGGCGATCATCGGCACGCCCTGCGACGTGCCCGTGCCCAGGAATATCACTTCCATGGCGGCCAAGCAAAGCAGGGGCCCCGGCCGAACGGAAGCCAAAGAAGCGCCCCTAGGGTGAAGTCCCGACTCCAGACCGCATCTCTAGGCTTCAAATCCAGGCACATCTGTGTAAATGTCCCGGTCCATCCAGTTGATCATCTCCCGCCCCGCGGGAACCGGTCTTTCATGTTTCCAATACCCCATCAGACCAGAGTGTTTCCGCAGTTCGGCGGTGGCATCGTCTGGACACTTTTGTCGTTCCTGGCTGCGCCGGCCCTGGTCGCACTGGAGCAGCCATCGAAACCGGCGGAAGTCCCAGTCAACGCCGCGCCGCTGATCACGTCTATCCACCAATACTGGGATCTGACCCCCGAACAGAAGTCCCTGCCCACGGCCTTCCGGCTCGAATGCGACGTGACTTATTTCGACGCCGAATGGAAGATGCTCTTTATCCAGGACATCAACGGCCAGGGCGCCTACGCCCCGTACGGCGACAATCCTTTCCCGTTCAAAGCCGGCCAGCATATCATCGCGACCGGCACCTTCGTGCCGCCCAACGCCGACATTTCCTTCGAGCACGCCACCATCACGGCGCAAGGCCCCTCGCGCGTCGTCCCCTACTCCATCGCGGGCAAGGTCACGCAGTTTCAGCAGGTCATCACGAAGTTCGTCACCTGCGAGGGGTTGGTGGACCACTATGGCCGCGTCAATCCCACCCACGTGCAGCTCGCCTGCTCAGTGGAAGGGGAGCTCGTCTTCTCCTGGATATTGATCGACGCCAACGACTCGTTGCCCGACCTGAGGAACGCCTGGGTCCGGATCGAGGGTGTCTACAACCCGAAGATCGGGCCGGACGGCAAACTCTCCTCGATCGAAATCATGATTCCCGGCCTGAAGCATCTGACCATCCTCAACCGGCTGGAGGATGACCGGCGATTCCAACTGCCGGTCGTGGCGATCGAGACTCTCCCGCGCCTTCCGGCCGACCGCCTCGCGCACATTGTCGGCCAGGTCAAGGCTCAGGAATCGGGTCGTTACGTGCGAATCCGGGACGAAAGTGGCCAGATCGATGTGCTGACCGGCCAGACGCGGCTGTGTGCCATCAACGAAATCATCGAGGCGGTGGGTTATCCTGCCATCAACGGCACGGAGTGGCAGCTCATCCGTGCGCTGTTCCGTCCGGAAAAAAATCAACCGGCCGCGCTGGCTCCCATCATCCCCTCAGAATCGCTGCGTCTCGCCCAGCAGGTGCGCGAACTGTCGGCGCTCGAAGCCATGACGGGCCGCCCGGTCTGGCTGACCGGTGTCGTGACCTGGTCCCATCCCGACTCGCCCTTCTTCTTTATGCAGGATGCGAGCAGCGGGATCTGCGTGATGCGCGGCAAATCCACCTCGACCATCTGGGAACCCGGTCGGAATCTGGAACTCCATGGCGTCACCGCAATGGGTTCCTTCGCGCCGGTCGTCGTCGCCTCCACCTTCGACAAGGTGAGCGATCTGGTCTTGCCCCAAGCCCGGCAAATCTCGCTGGAATACGCCCTCACCGGGGCCGAGGAAGCCAATTGGGTGGAAATGCGCGGCTACCTCCGCCAGATCCGCCGCCGGGACGCCTGGAACGAACTGGAAGTCGGGACATTGACGGGCGACTTTGTCGCGGTGCTGCCCGCTCAGCAGGATGTCTCCGCCCTGGTCGGCGCAGTCATCCGGCTCCATGGTGTTTGTACGGCCAACGCGAACGCCCAGCGCAAGCTCACCGGGATCACGTTGTTCGTGCCGGGGGCCGATTATATCCAGATTGAGGAACCGGCGCCGAAAAACCCCTTCGATGTGCCCGCCTGCTCCCTCGACAGCCTCGGCCAGTTCGGCACCCTGCTCTCAAACAACCGCCGGGTGCGGGTTTCCGGCGTGGTGCTGCACTGGTCGCCCGGGCATTCGATTCACATCGCGGACGCCGGGCAAACCCTGCTGGTCCTCTCCCGCGACCAGACCCCGCTCGAGCCGGGCGAGCGGATCGAGGCCGTGGGCTTCCCCGGCCGGCAGGGCGGGCGCATCGCCTTGCGTGAAGCCGTCTACCGCAAGACCGGCCGCGATCGACAGCCTGAGCCCAATCCGATCATGCCGCAACAAGACCCGGCTCCCGATCTCGACGGCCAGTTGGTGAGCATCAAGGGCACCTTGATCGACACTTTCATGGCGGGCGATCTGGTCCGGCTGACCCTGCAGGCGGATAATGTCATTTTCGAGGCTTTGTTTGAAAAGACCAAGACGAATCCCGGACCGGCCTCCGTGCCCGGCGGCAGCGTCCTTTCCGTCACCGGCGTCTACGAATTGAAATTCGACGAATACGGGCAGCCGGTGGCCTTCCAGCTCCGTTTGCGCACGCCAGGGGACGTCAAGGTGATCACGCATCCGTCCTGGTTGACGCGCGCTCGCATCCTTGCTTTCGCCGGCGCGCTGGCGGTCGCCGTCCTGCTATTCATCGCCTGGGTCGTCGCGCTCCGGCGCCGCGTGCGCGCGCAGACCGGGCAGATCCGCGACCAGATGAAACGCGAATCGCAGTTCGAGGCGGAACTCCAGCGCGCCAGCAAGCTCGAGTCGCTCGGCCTGCTGGCCGGCGGTATCGCCCACGATTTCAACAACCTGCTGACCGTGGTGATGGGCAACCTCTCGCTCGCCCGCCTGGACCGGCACATGGAACCCGAGTCCGCCAGCTCGTTGCGCGACGCGGAAAAAGCGGTCGTGCGCGCCCGGGATCTCACCCAACAGTTGCTTACCTTCGCCAAGGGCGGCGTCCCCATCCGTGCGGCGGTGAATCTGCCCGAGGTGGTTCGTGAGGTCGCCGAGTTTGCCCTGCGCGGCTCACTCTCGCGCTGCCAATTCGACATCCCGGACGATCTCTGGCCGGCCAGCGTGGACAAGGGCCAGATCGGCCAGGTCGTCCAGAACATCGTCATCAATGCCACGCAGGCCATGCCGGGCGGCGGCCTCATCGAGATTACGCTGCGGAACGATCTGGTCGGCGTCGAACTCGGCCAGGTGCTCGCTCCCGGCCGCTATGTGAAACTGACTATAGCGGACCATGGCCCGGGCATTCCGCCGGAGGCTCTGCAACAGATTTTCGACCCCTACTTCACGACGAAGAAGGGCGGCAGCGGCCTTGGCCTCGCCACAGTGCACTCCATCGTCAAGAAGCACCTCGGTCATGTCTCCACCGAATCGGTCATGGGCCAGGGCACCACCTTCCGCATCTGGCTGCCCGCCGCGGAAAGTGCGCCGGATCCGGCGAATGCCCCCGCGACGATCGCGCCTCCGCCGGCCGCGCGCGTTCCGGTGCGCATCCTGTTCATGGATGACGAGGAACTGGTCCTGCAGGTCGGCTGCACCATGCTCCGGCGCATCGGCTACGAGGTTGTCGCCGTCACCGACGGCGAGGCGGCCGTGAAGGAATTCGCACGGGCGCGGCAGGAGGGCCGGCCTTATGCCCTGGTGATTCTGGATCTGACCGTGCCGGGTGGCATGGGCGGGCGCCAGGCCCTGGAGCAACTGGTGAAGCTGGATCCCGCGGTGCGCGCCATCGTTTCCAGCGGCTACTCCAACGACCTGGTTCTCTCCAATTACCGGGCCCACGGCTTCCGCGGCATGGTGTCCAAACCCTACGATATCGCCGATCTGGCCCATGCCATCGAGCGGGTGCTGGAGGGCGAACGAGCCTGAAGAGCAAGAATGTGACCGGAATCCCCATGAAAGCTGTCCTTGGCTATCTTTCCACCCACCAGCCGCGCTTTGTGGACGAACTGTGTGAACTCCTGCGTTTTCCCAGCGTCTCCGCCCAGCCGCAGCACCGGCAAGACGTCCACGCCTGCGCCGCCTGGCTGGTGCAGCATTGCCGGCGGATCGGCCTCAACGCCGAATTGTGCCCCACCCCGGGCCACCCGGTCGTGCTGGCCCGCACCCCGCGCCGGGCGGGAACGAGACCGCATTTCCTCGTCTACGGCCACTACGACGTGCAGCCGCCGGAGCCGTTCGACCTGTGGCACTCCCCGCCATTCGAGCCCACCATTCGTGGCCGCAACCTGATCGCCCGCGGCGCCGCCGATAACAAGGGCCAGCATTTCGCGCATCTCAAGGCGGTCGAAGCTTACCTCAAGACCGGCACCGCGCTGCCGTGCGATCTGACGTTCGTGCTCGAAGGCGAGGAAGAGACCGGCAGCGCCAGCCTGCCGCGGTTCCTGCGCGCCCACCAGAGCGAACTCCGCTGTGCTGCCGTCGTCATCTCTGACACCGGCATCCCGGCGAAGAACCTGCCGGCGCTCACCTATGCGCTCCGCGGCGTCGCCTCGCTCGAAGTCACGCTGCGCGGGCCCTCCCGCGATCTGCATTCCGGCATCTTCGGCGGGTCGGTGGAGAATCCGGCGATGGCCCTCTGCCAACTGCTCGCGAAACTGCGGGACGCAAAAGGCCGGGTGACGATCCCGGGGTTCTACAAGGACGTGGTTGCGCTTACCCCGCTCGAACGAAAACAGCTCCGCCATCTGCCGGGTTCAGAAGAAAGTCACCGCCGGTTCGTCGGCGTGCCGGCGCTGTATGGCGAGACCGGCTTCAGCTCGCTCGAGAGGGTCACCGCCCGCCCGACGTTCGAGATCAACGGTCTGACGAGCGGCTACCAGGGCGAGGGGGGCAAGACGATCGTGCCGGCCTGGGCCCGGGCGAAAATCACCATGCGCCTGGTCGCCCACCAGCAGCCGGAAAAGATCCTGAAGGCGGCGGCCGCCTGGCTGCGGCGGCTCTGCCCGCCCACTGTGCGCCTCGAAATCAGCCCGGGGCATGGCGCCCCGCCGTATCTGGTCGAGCCCACCGGCGCACAGGTGCAGGCCGCGCTGCAGGCGTTGCGGGCTGCGTTTCGCCACGAACCCGTGCTGATCCGCGAAGGCGGCTCCATCCCCATTGTCACCGATTTCCAGCGGATCCTGGGCGCCGACACCCTGTTGCTCGGGCTCGAGTTGCCGGACGCCAATGCCCATTCGCCGGACGAGAAGTTCGATCTCGATTGCTTCGCCGCCGGCCAGCGGATGAGCGCATTGCTCTGGCCCGAGTTGGTGAAGGCGGTGTAGGCGCATCAAACTTGCCAGTCCCGGCCGGTCGCCTATCGTAACCGGTATGAAGTGGAA
>DASRKV010000154.1:0-10217 GCA_035648795.1 Opitutaceae bacterium | reverse complement strand
TGTCGCACATGGCGGACTGCCAGCTCTTCGGCCTCCATCCTTGGGGCCATCACCTCACGAATGTGCTGCTGCACGCGATCAACGCCGTTTTGCTCTTTGTCGTTCTGCGAAGGATGACCGGGGCGGTCTGGCGCAGCTTGTTCGTGGCCATGCTCTTTGGCTTGCATCCGCTCCACGTCGAGTCCGTCGCCTGGGTCTCGGAGCGCAAGGACGTGCTGAGCACCGCCTTCTGGATGCTGGTCCTCTGGGCCTATGCGTGCCGGGTGGAGCTCGCGGGAGCCCGAGGTCACCGCGCCTCGATCTTCCAGGGACTGGCCCTGCTGTTTTTTGCCCTGGGCCTGATGTGCAAGCCGATGCTGGTCACCCTTCCCTGCGTCCTGCTCCTATTGGACTATTGGCCTTTAAAACGCTGGGAGCGCTCTTCCGTCGCGGCCCGCTGGGCGCTGTTGGCTGAGAAAATCCCATTCTTCGTGCTTTCGGCCGCAGCCAGCGCCGTCACTTTATTCGCCCAGGGCAACGGAGGAACCGTGCAGTCGACGGAAGATTTTCCATGGCCGGTAAGGCTCGCCAACGCCCTGATCGCCTATTGCCGGTACCTGGGTAAGTGCATCGTCCCCGCCAGGCTCGCGGTGTTCTATCCTTATTTTGCCGAGCAGCCGCCTCTCTGGCAGACTTTGCTGGCCGGCCTGCTGCTGGCCGGGATCACGGCGGTGGCAGTGGCGCTCCGCCGGCGGCGGCCCTACCTGCTAGTTGGCTGGTTGTGGTTTGTTGGCACGCTGGTGCCGGTCATAGGCCTGGTGCAGATCGGCGGGCAGTCCATGGCCGACCGCTACAGCTACGTGCCGTTGATCGGCGTGTTTATCATGGCGGCGTGGGCGGCGGGCGACGCGACGGCATCCTGGCCGCACCGGCGCCGGGTGCGAGGACTTGCGGCTGGCGCGGTCCTCGCCGGCTGCGCCGCCCTGACCTGGCGGCAGCTAAGCTTTTGGAAGGACGGCACGAGCCTTTTCCGGCATGCCCTGGCCGTCACGGAGAACAACTGGGTCGCGCACGCCAACCTTTCGGCCAGCCTCGCGAAATCTTCCCCGAGCGAGGCAAGCGCCGAATTTCAGGAAACGCTGCGGATCATCGCCACCTTCGCGGAAACTCACAACAAGAAGGGCGCGGAGCTGGCCCGGACGCCGGGACGTTTGGCGGAAGCGATCAAGGAATTTCGCACCGCGGTGCGGATCATGCCGGTGCTGGCGGGACCGCATTTCAACCTGGGCACCGCGCTGGCGAATGTACCCGGCGGCCGGCCGGAGGCGATCGAGGAATTCCGCACCACGGTGCGCCTCGAGCCCGACTTTGCCGAGGCGCACTACAGCCTGGGTGCCTTGCTCGTGGGCACGCCCGGCGGCCTGCCGGAGGCGATCGAAGAGCTCCAAACCGCAGTGCGCCTCAAGCCCGGCCTGGAGCAGGCGCGCGAGATGATCAAGCGCCTGCAGGCGGCGCCCCAGTAGCTGCGGCGGCATCCCGACCAAGTAAGGGCAAGATACGCGGCCTGGCCGACGGCGTCGGCGCCAAACTGTAAGCCTAGCGCAAACCGCCACGTGATCAATCCGCCGCCGCACGAGGATACGGCGCGACAGGCCGCGGCCGATCTCCGCATGAGCAATCGCATCAGACCCCAAAGCGGATACGGCACCCAGGCCGCCGTTGACCAGGTCTCACCAGAAGAGTAGAGGCCCAGCATGCCTCAAGCGGATTGTCCCATGAGATCTTCCTTCCTGCTCGTCTTGTCGTCCCTTCTCGCCGGCGCTTCGGCCTTCGCCGCGGCGCCCAGAACCCTCCCGCTTTGGCCGGACCAGGTGCCGGGTGAAACAGCCCCGTTGCCTCCGGAAGCGGACATGACCAAGCCGACAGACAATCTTATCGCCGGCCGACCGGTGATCCGGCTCGGGAACGTTTCCCACCCGACGATCACGATCTATTCGCCGGACCCGGCGAAGAACACGGGTGCAGCCGTGCTGGTTTGCCCCGGCGGCGGCTACAATATTCTCGCGATCGACCTCGAAGGCACCGAAGTCTGCGATTGGCTGAACTCGATCGGCGTCACCGCGGTGCTGCTCAAATATCGTGTGCCGGCCCGGCCGGGGCTGCCGCGTCACGGGCCCGCGCTCCAGGACGCGCAACGCGCCCTCGGGCTGGTCCGCCATCAGGCGAAAGAATCCGGCATCGATCCGCACCGGATCGGGGCGCTCGGATTCTCGGCCGGCGCTCACCTCGCGGCCATGCTCGGCAATCACCACGCGGCCCGCACGTACCCCGTCGTCGACGAAGCCGACCAGGAGAGCTGCCGTCCGGATTTCGTCGTGCTCGTATACCCGGGTTATCTGGCGCTGGCGGAAAAGAACTTCCTGCTGAATCCTGAGTTGAACGTGGCGGCGACCGCGACGCCGCCGACGTTCCTGGCGATGGCCGAGGACGACCCGGTCCACGTGGAGAACGCGACCGTGTACTATTTGGCGCTGAAACAAGCCAAAATCCCCGCTGAAATGCATCTCTATCCGACCGGCGGACACGGCTACGGTCTGCGGCGCACGGCGGCGACGGTGACCACGTGGCCTGACCGCGTGGAAGATTGGATGAAAGCGGGCGGCTGGCTGAAGCCGTAACTTTCGTTGGTGGCACGGCGCGTCCCGACCGGCTCGCGGGCCCATTTTCTTCTGGCCGACGGCGGGGGGCTGTCGTAGAAACGACCTTTTTCCTCCCATGAAGCACTTCCTCAAGGAGACGGACTTCAAGCCTCAAGAGGTGGCCGAAGTCTTCACGCTCGCCCGGGAGCTCAAGCGGACGCGCGGCCGGAATCGACCGGTGCTCGCGCAGCAGACTTGGGCGCTGATCTTCTCCAAGGCCAGCACGCGCACCCGCGTCTCTTTCGAAGTCGGCATTCATGAACTGGGGGGTCATGCGCTCTTCCTGAACAAGAACGACCTGCATCTCGGCCGCAGTGAGTCGATCGCCGACACGGCGCGCGTCCTGGCGCGCTTTGTCCACGGCCTGGTGGTTCGAACCTATGCCCACAGCGATGTGGAGGAGTTGGCGCGGTACGGCGGCATTCCCGTGATCAATGCGCTGACCGACCTCCTGCATCCGTGTCAGATTTATACCGATGCGTTCACCGCAGCGGAACGTTGGGCCGGGCCGAAAGGCGACCTGCTGGCGTCGCTGCGCGGGCGCAAGATCGCCTTCCTGGGCGACACGCGCTTTAACACGGCCAACTCGTGGATTCTGGGCGCGGCACTTTTCGGCATGAAGATCACCCTGGCGGGACCGAAGGGTTACGAGCCCGGTGCGCAGATCAGGGCGCTGCTCAAGGCCGAGGGTCTCCCGGTCAGCTTCGTGTTCACGACCGACCCGGATGAGGCGGTCGCCGGGGCCGACATCGTGTACACGGATGTGTGGACCAGCATGGGCCTGGAGGAAGAAGCCAAGCAGCGGGTCCGTGACATGCGGCCGTTCGCCGTGACGGAAAAGTTGTTCGGCGCGGCCAAACCGGACGCGCTGTTCATGCACTGCCTGCCGGCGCACCCGGGCGAGGAGGTTGAGCAGGCGGTGCTCGACAACCCGCGCTCGATCATCTTCGACCAGGCGGAAAACCGGTTGCATGTGCAGAAGGCGATTCTCGCCCTGCTGGTGCGCTGACGGTTGGGAGGACTTGGCGTCCTCCCAATGGTTGTTTTTGTTTTGCCCGACGGGCGCTTTGGCCAACACTCGCCCTCCCATGAAAATCGTCCTCGCTTACTCGGGAGGGCTCGACACCTCGGTCATCGTCAAGTGGCTCAAGGAAACCTATGACGCGGAAATCATCACGTTTTCGGCGGACATTGGCCAGGAAGAGGAGCTGAAGGGCCTGCCGCAGAAGGCCCGCCGGACCGGAGCATCCCGTCACTACACGCTGGACCTGGTCGAGGAGTTTGCGCGCGACTTCATCTATCCGATGATGCGCGCCAATGCGATTTACGAGAGCCAGTACTACCTCGGCACGTCCATCGCCCGCCCGCTGATTGCGAAGGCCCAGGTGGGGATCGCGAAAAAAGAGCAGGCGGACGCCGTGGCGCACGGCGCCACCGGTAAGGGCAACGACCAATGCCGGTTTGAGTTCACCTATCTGGCGCTGGCGCCCGAACTCACGATCATCTCGCCGTGGAAGGTCGCCGCGTTTCGGAATGAGTTTCCCGGCCGGGCCGAGATGATCGCGTACTGTCGGAAGCATCGGATTCCGGTCGAGGCCTCGCTGAAGAAGCCCTACTCGATGGATCGCAACCTCCTCCATATCTCGTATGAGGCGGGCATCCTCGAGGATCCGTGGTTCGATCCGACGACGAAGGCCAACAAGGGCATGTTCAAGCTCTCGGTGGCGCCGGAGGACGCGCCCGATCGCGCCGAGTATGTGGAACTCGACTTCGTCAAAGGCGACTGCGTCGCCGTGAACGGGCGGAAGCTTTCGCCCGCGGGCGTGCTCAAGACCCTCAACGCCCTGGGCGGCAAGCATGGGATCGGACGCGTGGACCTCGTCGAGAACCGGTTCGTCGGGATGAAATCGCGCGGGGTGTACGAAACGCCCGGCGGCACCATCCTCCTGCACGCGCACCGGCAGGTCGAATCGCTCACCCTCGATCGCGAAGTCATGCACCTGCGCGACTCGTTGATCCCCAAATACGCCGAGCTCGTCTACTACGGCTTCTGGTATGCGCCCGAGCGCGAGTGCCTGCAGGCGTTCGTGGATGAGAGCCAGAAGTTCGTCACCGGCACCGTCCGGCTCAAGCTTTACAAGGGCAACGTCATCACCTGCGGGCGGAAATCAAAATACTCGCTGTACGATCCTCACGTGGCGTCGATGGAGGGCGTCAAGAGCAGCTACAACCAGAACGACGCCACGGGCTTCATCCGGATCAACGGCCTGCGCCTGCGGGCCCGCCTGGCGGCGCAAGGCGGACCGAAAATCTGAACGACGCGGCACTCCCGCCGTTTGTCGGGGCGAGCTTGCTCGCGCCAGCGGAGGGGAGATCGCCGGCCAGCAGGCTCCGACAGCAAATTCGTTTCTTCCATGAACCTCTTCCAGATTGCCGCCCAACTCTACACGGTTCGCGATTTCTGCCAGACCGCCCCCGACCTCGCTGCGAGCGCCCGGAAGATCCGCGCGATCGGTTACGAAGCGGTGCAATTGAGCGGCCAGGGCCCGATCCCCATCGATGAGATTGCCCGGATCATCGCCGGGGAGGGCCTCGTGATCTGCGCCACGCACGAGCCGACGTCCGTGATCCTCGACGAACCGGGAAAGGCCATCGAGAATCTGCAGCGACTTGGCTGCCGGCTCACGGCCGGTTCCTATCCGCACGGCATCGATTTCGGCGACGCCGGCAGCCTCAACACCCTGGTGCGGAAACTCGACGCCGCGGGCGCCCGGTTCCGCGCCGCCGGCCTCACGCTCGGCTACCACAACCACGAGGTCGAATTCGTCAAATTCCAGGGAGCGCCGGTGCTCGATTATATCTACGCCCACACCGATCCGCTGAACCTGGTCGCCGAACTCGACACCTACTGGGTGCATTTCGGCGGGGGCGATTGCGTGGAATGGTGTCGCAAACTGCAGGGCCGTCTGCCGTTCATTCATCTCAAGGATTACGCGATGGGGCGCGAGCGGAAGCCCTTCTTCGCGGAGATCGGCCAGGGCACGCTGCCGTGGACGCGCATCATCGCGGAGGCCGGGCATTCGGGCTGCCGGTGGTTTATCGTGGAACAGGACACGTGTCCGCGCGATCCTTTCGACTCCCTCAAGATCAGCTTCGACTACCTCAAGGCCAATTTCGTCTCCTGATCCCGTTTCCGCCCATGGCCTCTGCAAAACCCTTTCTCCCTGATGACTTCTTCCTGACGACGAAATGGGCCCGGACGCTTTACTTCGAGCATGCCGCCGGCCAGCCCATCTTCGACTACCATTGCCATCTGCCGCCGGAAGAAATCGCTGGCAACCGCCGGTTCGAGAATCTTTACCAGATCTGGCTCGGCGGCGATCACTACAAGTGGCGCGCCCTGCGGGCCAATGGCGTGCCCGAGGACCTGATCACGCTCAAGGCCACCAGCGATTACGACAAGTTCCTGGCCTACGCGCGCACCGTTCCGTCCACGCTGCGCAACCCGCTCTACCACTGGTCGCACCTTGAGCTGCGCCGTTATTTTGGAATCAACGAGATCATCAACGAGCAGAACGCGCCGAAGATCTGGGAGCAGGCCAACCGCCGGCTGGCCACTCCCGCGCTCTCGACCCATGGCATCCTGACCAGGTTCAAGGTCGCCGTCGTCTGCACGACGGATGATCCGGTCGACAGCCTCGAACATCATGCGGCCATCGCCCGCAGCGGATTGACCACCCGCGTCTACCCGACGTTCCGGCCCGACAAGGCGCTCCTGGTCAATCATCCCGCCGTCTTCAATCCCTGGTGCGAGCAGCTCGCCGCCCGGGCCGACGTGGATGTCAAGGACCTCGCCGCGCTGCTGGAAGCCCTCCGGCGCCGCCACGATTTCTTCCATTCGCTCGGGGCCCGCGTCTCGGATCACGGCCTGGAAAATGTCCCCGAGGTCGATTGCACCGAAACCGAGGCGGCGGCGATCTTCGCGCAGGCGCGCGCCGGCCGGCCGGCCACGCCGGAGCAGACGGTCCGGTTCACCTGGTTTCTCCTCCTTTTTTTCGGGCGCCTCGACGCAGCGAAGGGGTGGACCAAGCAGCTCCATCTGGGTGCGATCCGCAACAACAACACGCGCCTGCTCCAGCGCGTCGGCGCCGATGCCGGGGTCGACTCGGTCGGCGACTTTCCGCAGGCCCGCGGCCTCGCCCGCTATCTCGACCGGCTCGACTCCGAAGGCTGCCTGCCGAAGACCGTGATCTACAACGTGAATCCGGCGGACAACTACGTTTTCGCGACGCTGGCCGGCAACGTCCAAAATGACCTCACGCCGGGAAAGATCCAGTTTGGCGCCGGCTGGTGGTTCCTGGACCAGAAGGAGGGCATGGAGTGGCAGCTCAACGCGCTTTCGCAAATCGGACTGCTCAGCCGCTTCGTCGGCATGGTGACCGATTCGCGCAGCTTCCTCAGCTACGTGCGGCACGAGTATTTCCGCCGGGTGCTCTGCGGCATGCTCGGCGCGGACATTGAAGCCGGACTCATTCCCGCCGACCGCGAGCTGGTGGGCGGGATGGTCGAGGACATCTGCTATCGCAATGCCGAGCGCTACTTCGGGCTCGAGGCCGGCCGGTTCGACGCTCCGCCGGCCCCGGCGGGGAAAGCCGCCGCGACGAAGCGCGCCCGGCGATAGTCTCCGTCTCGTTTTATTCTCGGGGGGCCGCGGTAATCCAAAACCGAAAGACGTAATTTGCCTGGAACGGGAAAACCTCGGCGGGAGCGTAGCTGCGAGCGCCAGCGAGCGGGAGGCCAATCTCATATCCG
Organism: Opitutaceae bacterium; assembly: GCA_035648795.1. Lineage (GTDB taxonomy): Bacteria > Verrucomicrobiota > Verrucomicrobiia > Opitutales > Opitutaceae > Fen-1467. Next base: position 2,727 of record DASRKV010000154.1, on the reverse strand, counting down.
CTCGCTGGCGCTTGCGGCCACGAGAATCTGATGCTGCGGACCGAACCCTGTCTTGTTAGCTCGCGTCAGTGCCGGCGGATGTCTGCGCTTCGGCCGGACCGTCTTGACGCCGCAATTGCGTGATGACGTCCAGGAACTTCTCCCGATTGCGCTCGTTGATGGTGGCGATGGCTTCGTGGGCTTCGGTGATGCGACGGCGGAGCCGGTTTGACGCTGTGGGCAACAGCGTCAGGGGTTTCATGTCCGGGGGCACTGCTTCTGGCGGGTCCACGATGGCGTGCAGCAGGTGATCCATCGCCAGCTCCTCGAACAAGCCGCGGATCTCGGGCGGGAGCGCCTGTAGGGCGAACGAAGATCCTGATTTCTCTGCTTGGGCGAGCCCGTCGTGGATCGTGCCCAGCATCGTGCTATCCAAGAAGGTGCAGCCGGCGAAGTCCAGCACGACGCGTTTTCCGGCGGCGATTTCGTCGCGGCAGGCGTCATGGAATGCCACGCCATGGGCCCAGCCGCACCGGCTCTGAAAACTGAAGAACGTCGCCCCGCCGCTGCTGCCGGCGAGGAGGCGCCCGGCAAGGCTCACGGCAGCGGGGGTGGGCGACGCCGGTGCCGATTCGTGGAGCAGCGTGCCACCCGTGCCGCCGGCGGTGACGAGGACCAGCGTGACGTCGTCCTCCCGCTCACCGCCGTTGCGGCCGAAGGCCTGTTCGCGAATGCGCAACAGGAACTGTTGCGATTTCCCGGACGATTCGCCGAGGAGCGCGAGCATCGCCCGTTGATCCGGCAGCTTCCCGGTTGTTCCCGGATCAGTGATTCCGTCGGTATATAGCAACAGCCGGTCACCCAGAAGCAGGCGCGTCGACCACAGCGTGTAGGCGGCATCCGGCACGAGGCCGAGTGCGGGCCCGGTGTTGACAATGGTTTCAGTCGCGCCGGTCGCTCGTCGCAGCAGCAGCGGAGGATGGCCGCCGGAGGCGACCAGGAGTTCCCCGGTCCGGAGATTAAGCCGGCACAGGGCCGTGGTGAGGAACAAACCGGGCGCGGAGCATTCGCGCAGAATTGCGCGGTTGACCTCCGTGAGCACCCGGTCGGGCGGCAGAGCCTGGCGGGTTTTCGCGTCGTAAAGGTGCAGTCGCAACTTGAAGAGCACGGCCACCATCGCCGCGCTGACGCCGTGGCCCGCCGCATCCGCGACGTAAAATGCCGCGTGATCCTCGTCGACCCGCACCACATCGTAGATGTCGCCGCCGACCTTGTGACCGGGGCGGTAATACGCGTCGAAGGTGAACGAGCCGAGTTCCGGCACGCGTTGCGGCAGCAGGGCGCGCTGCACCAGTTCGGCCCGGACGAGGTCCTGCGAGATGATCTCGGCTTGCTCGGTGAGGAGGTCAAAGGCTTCTTCGATCTGTCCGATTCGCTGACGAAGTTCCGCGTTGCGCCGCTCGAGCTCGAATTGCAGACGGAGCTGTTCGGCGAGGAGTTTCCGCTGCCGCAGGGCGTTGCGCACGGCCACCAGGAACGACTCCATCTCCACGATGGGCTTGCTGATGAAATCAAAGGCCCCGAGTCGGACCGCCTTCACCGCGTCGTCAAACGTCGCCTGCCCGGACAGGACAATCCACTCCGGGCCGGGATAATTGGCCAGGGCCCACTGCATCAAGGACAGTCCGTCGGTGCCGGGCAGGCGGATGTCGGTGATCACCACGCCGAGTCCACCGCGGCGCAAGACCGCCTGGGCGCATTCCGCGTCGCGGGCGGTTTCGACGGATGTGTATCCACCGTGCTGGAGGGCCATCGACAGCACCCGGCAGATGACGGGATCGTCGTCGACCACCAAGATCCGGCCATCGGAGATGTCGTCGGGCGGCGGACCTGCAGACGAGGTTTCCATCTCGGCAATTGTGGGCTTGGAATCCGGCATGGCTGGAATGCGTCCTCCACCGGCGGGGTCGGCGCGGCACCACTGTCTGAGGCGCGGACTCATTCTCTCTATCACGGGTGCCCCCATTTATCAAACCACCGCTCTGGGCCGCCGGCCGCAAGAAGCCTCGAAACCGGCCCAGTCCGGATGGGTCGGGCCGCGGAGAGACCCGCGCCCGATCCGTGGCAGCGGGCTCGGCCGGGACGAGGCCGCCGGCTGTAGGGCGGGATCGCCGGATCCCGCCGTTTCACCGAGGGAGGCGGGGTTCGGCCTCCTTCGCCAAGGCTTCGGAGGCCACGGCGGCCCCGCCCTGCAAGGCCGCACCGGACAGTCCTCGGACCTGCGTGCGACAAGCGCCCCGACTGCGTAAATCGAACTCAGACCGACGCCGCTCCGCTTACTGAATCTTACGGAATGAAGTGACGTTGGTGGAGCGCGTTGTCCCTAACGCGCCCCATGCGTCTTGGGGACAAGCCGCTCCACCTCGATCCGTCACTACGTTATGTAAGCCTCAGTAGAATCCCGCCTAGAACAGCGACTTGGCGGCGACGCCGACGGCCGTGATCGGTCCCTGGTCGCTCAGGCCGTCAACCGCCCGGTCGACCTTGTGCATGGTGCCCTGCGCCTCGCGCAAGAGAGAATCGTCGTTGATCAGCTGGCCCAAAGTTCCCTGGCCGTTGTTGAGCTTGGCGGAGACTTCCTTGATGTTCTTCAGGGTGAGCTTGATCTCGTTGCCGGTCTGCTCGTCGTAGACCAGGGTGCCGAGCGCTCCCTTGCCGGATTTGACCTGGTCGACGATGGCTTGGGCG
>DASRKV010000153.1:0-18626 GCA_035648795.1 Opitutaceae bacterium | reverse complement strand
GACGGCCAACCGCGTCGGACTCGAACGGCCGGCAGGCGGCCCCGGCATCGAATTCTGGGGCCAAAGCTTCGTTGCCGGCACGAGCGGCGAAGTGCTGGCCAAAGCCGGCGTCGACGAAGAGAAGGTGTTGCTGGCGACGGTAGACCTCGCGGAAGTGGATGCCACCCGCACGCATTGGCCGTTCTTGCGCGACCGCCGGATCGATGCCTATGGCGACCTGACCAAGCGGTTCCGGGACTGAGCGGCGCCGGCCGTCTGGGCCTACTGAATCTTGCGGGATCGACCGACATTGGTGGCGCGCGTTGTCCCCCAACGCGCTTCGAGCGTCTTGAGGACAAGCCGCTCCACCGCGGGCTGCTACTGGATCAGGCGAGTCACTGTCGGCCGGCACCTCATGAAAACAAATAGGGCGCTGCGCGCAATCGCGTCACAGCGCCCAAGGCAGCCGGAATTCGGCTCGCGAGAAGGAGATCAAACCGCTGGCGCCACCGGTGCCGGCGGCGCGTAAACCGCGCTGCCGTAGCCCAGAATCGGAATCCCGATGAAACCAAAGATCACGAGCAGGAAGACGCCAAATGCGGTCGACTTGCCGAAGTTCTTTGCCACGTCAATCGCCAGGATTATGCCAATGACGATGTTGACCAGCGGAATAAAACACAGCAGCAGCCACCAGCCGGGTTTTCCGGCGATCTTGATCCAGAGGTACGCATTGTAGAAGGGGATGAATATGCCCCAGCCAGGTTGACCGGCCTTGGCGTAGATCTTCCAGGCGGCAATGATGTAGAACAACGCGATACCGAGGTACAACGCGCCGAGAATCAGGACGAACATTAGCGGGATCATGGGTCGCAGTTTTTGGGGGTTGATGATGGACGGGTTGACTGACGGGAAGAGGGGATTTCAGCACCCAAGGCGGGGTGGAGCGGACGGGAACGCCACTGACATCGATTCATTGTGGCATCGGTGCGACGGCCAGGCGCTGGCCAAGAGCGATGCAGTCATAGAGCACGCGACCGACCTGATCTCGGACGCCGCCCGCCGGCGGGATCGCGCGCTCTCCAAGCTCCAGCAGCACCGCCTTGTACAGACGTTCGGCCAGCGCCGGGTCGGGGTAGACCGCAAGCAGGAAACCCAGGATCGAGGCCAGTCTTCGGGATTTCATCCGCCTGATTTTTGCGGAGCTTGGTTGGTTGCCGGGTCCATGGCAAGCCGATGCCACCAGGCTAAATTTCTGTGTTTGCGATGGATACACACCGCGCCGGACAACGCGATATCGCACTTGCCCGCGGACCCCGGATCGCGTGAAACTTGATCCATGCGCCGTTTTCTTTTTGCGGGTTTTGCGGCCGGGCTGGCGTTCGCCGCCGGCCTGCAGGCCAACATCGACCTCCGGAATTTCGACACTGCGGTCAAACCGCAGGACGATTTCTACGCGTTTGCCGACGGCGGCTGGATCAGGACGCATCCCGTTCCTTCCGCTTACAGCAGTTGGGGCGCCTTCAACGAAGTCGACGAACACAACAAGATCGCCCTGCGCCAGATTCTGGAGAAGGCGGCAGCGGCGGCGCAGCGCGACCGGATCGAACAGCAGGTCGGCGATTTTTATGCGAGCGGCATGGATGAAGCCGCCATTGAGGCGGCCGGCCTCGCGCCGCTCCGGCCGGAACTGGACCGGCTCGCGAAAATTACGACGGTCGCCGGTGTCCAGGCGGCCTTCGTGCGCCTGCACCGGATCGGGGTCAATGCCGGCTTCTTTTTCACGTCGGAGCAGGATCCGAAAAACAGCGTCATGATGATCGCGGGGGGTGGTCAGGCCGGCCTTGGGCTGCCCGACCGGGACTATTATTTCCGCGATGACGACAAATCAAAGCTCCTGCGCCAACAATATGCGGACCACGTCGCGCGGATGCTTGAATGGGCCGGAGATCCGCCGGCGGCGACGCCGGCAGAAGCCCGCGCGGTGATGAAGCTGGAAACCGTCCTGGCCCAGGGTTCGAAGAAGTTGGCGGAACTGCGTGATCCCGTCGCCAACTACCACAAGATGGCGCCGGCGGATCTGCAAAAACTGACCCCCCATTTTGACTGGAAGGCGTACTTTGCCGGTCTGGATTTGGCGCAGCCCGGGGATGTCGATGTCGGTCAACCGGAGTTTTTCAGCACCTTCGACACGGCGCTGTCCGCCACGCCGGTCGCGGACTGGCAGGTTTATCTTCGCTGGCATCTCATCCATGCCGCGGCGCCGTACCTGAATGCGGCCATCGTGAATGAGAACTTCGATTTCTATGGGCGGAAGCTCACGGGCCGCCAGCAACTGCGCGATCGCTGGAAACGGGTGCTCGACACGGTGGATGGAGGCATCGGCGAAGCGCTCGGCCAGCTCTACGTCGCGGGCTATTTCCCGCCGGAGTCCAAGACGCGAATGCTCAAGCTAGTCGGCAATCTCCGCGCGGCATTGCGCGACCGCCTGCAAACCATCGAGTGGATGGACGAGCCCACCCGGGCCGCGGCATTGAGAAAGCTCGACGCATTTGGCGTGAAGATCGGCTATCCCGACAAATGGATCGATTATTCCAGGCTGACGGTGGATCGCGGTCCCTTTGTCCTGAATGTGTTCCGGGCGAATGATTTTAATGGCCAGCGTGACCTGGCGAAGATCGGCCGGCCGGTCGACCGGAGCGAATGGGGTATGACGCCGCCCACGGTGAACGCGTACTACAATCCGACGATGAACGAGATCGTCTTTCCCGCCGGAATTCTGCAGCCGCCATTCTTCGACGCCCAAGCCGACGATGCCGTCAACTACGGGGGCATCGGCGCGGTGATCGGTCACGAGATGACGCACGGCTTTGACGACGAGGGGCGGCAATTCGATGCGCAGGGGAATCTGACGGACTGGTGGTCCCCCGAGAGCACCGCGCACTTCAAGGAACGCGCGCAGGCCATCGTCAGGCAGTTCACCAGCTATGTCGCCATCGACGACCTTCATATCGATGGCGAACTCACCCAAGGAGAGAACATCGCGGATCTCGGCGGCCTGAAGATAGCCTACGCCGCGCTGCAGAAGTCGCTGGCTGGGCAGCCACCGGCGGCCATCGGAGGTTTCACGGCCGAGCAGCGGTTCTTCCTGAGCTTTGCGACGGTGTGGCGCGAAAGCATGCGTCCGGAGGCGGCTCGTCTTCAGGTGAACACCGATCCGCACTCGGCGCCGAAGTTCAGAGTCAATGGGCCGCTGTCGAATCTGCCGGAGTTTGCGACCGCCTTTGACGTCCCCGAGGGAGCTCCGCTGCGCCGGCCGGCTGGGGAACGGGTGGTCATCTGGTAGGTGATGGTTTTCATCTGGCCGGACTCATGCAATCGGGGCGGATTTCATTCGCAGTTCCGCGGACGGTCGGGTGCGGCGCTGCAGGGCGGGTTCGCCGTACCCCGCCTCGTCCGGCGAATCGGCGGGATCCGGTGATCCTATCCCCTATTCAATTGCCTAATCCCCAATCAAAATCCTCGCCATCCGAAGCGGGCGAAGCCGCCCCGGCTGCGCTCGGTTATCGCATGCCCGCCGAGTGGGAACCGCAGGAAGCGGTGTGGCTGTCGTGGCCCCACAACCGGCGGACCTGGCCGGGCTCGTTCCGTCCGATTCCCGCGGTGTTTGCCGGGGTGGTCGCGCTGATCAGCCGGTTCGAGAAAGTGCGGATCAATGTTGCCCCTGGCCTGCAGGCGCACGCCCGGTCGCTGATCGACCGGGCTGGAGCCGAGCCGGCCAACGTGGAGTTGTTTGGCCATGCCACCAATGATTGCTGGTGCCGGGACCACGGGCCGATTTTCGTCAAGCATCGTCGCACGGGCGAGGTGGCGGCTACCGACTGGCGCTACAACGCCTGGGGCGGCAAGTATCGGCCCTACACGCTCGACAACCGGATTCCAGCCAGGATCTGCCGGGCGCTCAGGCTGCGGCGATTTGCCGTGCCGATGGTGTTGGAGGGCGGCTCCATTGACGTCAACGGCGCGGGGCGGCTGCTGACCACGGAATCGTGCCTGTTGAATCGGAACCGCAATCCGCGCCTCACTCGCGCGCAAATCGAGCAAAAGTTGCGCGAGAACCTCGGGGTCGACGTCATCTTTTGGCTGGGAACCGGCATTGCGGGTGATGACACCGATGGCCATGTGGACGACCTGAGCCGGTTCTTTCAGGCTGACGGGATTGTGACGGCGGTTGAACGTAACCGCCACGAGGTGAACTACCGGCCTTTGCGGGAGAATCTGGAACGATTGCAGGACTTGCGCACCCCGGCCGGCCGTAGATTCAAACTCGTCGAGCTGCCCATGCCGGAACCGTGCTTTCGCCGCGCCCGGAGGATGCCGGCCAGCTATGCGAATTTCCTCGTTCTTAATGGCGCGGTTTTGGTGCCCGCCTTTCGACAACCGAAGCGCGACGCGGAGGCCGTCGAGATTCTGGCCGGCTGCTTTCGCGGTCGCGAGATCATCGCCATTGACTGTCTTGATCTGGTCTGGGGGCTCGGTACCTTGCATTGCATATCCCAACAGCAGCCCGCCGCCGGCTGATCGGGAACGGGCGCAGCCCAGTTTTTGGACAACCGGTAGGGCTGCCGCTCGCCGGCAGGCCGTTGAACGCGGGCCGGCACGGCGACGAGCGCCGGCCCCACGAGGTGAATCGTCGTTCCGCACAAGTGCTGAGATGCGCCCCGAGGTCGGCCCATCGAGGCTCGATCATTGACCTGAAGGCTGAATTGCCCTGTATCAAGCAAGCCTCTTCCGCATGAACACAACCCCCTTCCGACGATATTGGATCTTGCTGGCGGCGCTGTTGGGCCTTTGCGGCGGGTGCAGCTCGATGGAATCGGTGCGGAGCACGATGAGGGACCGCATCGCCGGAGTGCCGCCCAAGGTCCGGACGGTCAATGGAGAACTGCGGCAGGTCTATGAAGCGGCCCACCAGACGATGGAAAAGCTCGGTTATCAGTTCACTGGCGGAGGCTCCGCTCAAAGGCGGCTGGAAGGGCACTCGCGCATCTACGAAAGCGACGATTTCAAGACCTGCCGGCAGCGCGCCATTTTAGTCCGCTTGGAGGACCTGGAGGGCGGCCGAGTCGAGGTCCAGCTGCAAATGACGGAAATCATTGCGGAAGACACCGACCGGTCGGCGAGGCCCGCCACCGAGACTCCGTTGCGCGACTCGACCGCCTACGACGCGTTCTTCGACGAGCTCGAGCGACGTTTGCAGGCTCCCGGATCGAAGTGACTTCCGACGCCTCCGACCCGTGCCGCAGGCTATTCTTGTGGCCGCGAGCGGGGGCAAGTGGGTCCTCTGTGGAAATCAGGATATCTGGCAGGCGCCTGCCGCTTGTCGCTTACCGCTTGTTTGCCCGGTAATTTTGGGCTTGCGGCGAGTGCGAGTCGCTGGGAATTTGACGGTTTGCGGCATTTACAGGCTCCGTTCGCGCACCGCCGCAATGCTCCCGCGGACGGATTTCGTCAGTCTAACTTCCAACCAACGGCCGCAGGGCCGGCGCGGGGGCGACCGCCGAGGAGCCGGCGGACGTGCTTCGCTTATCCAAATGAGTTCAGTCATGCAAGAATTGCTCGCGCAGAGCTCCTTCGACACCCTGAAGGAAGGCGCGATCGTGCCAGGCACTATCACCGAAATCCGTCAGAACGAAGTGGTGGTCGACATTGGCGGGAAAGCCGAGGGTGTCATCTCGGCCTCAGAGTTCGGCGATCTGGGGGAACTGCAGATCGGTTCGCAGATCGAAGTCATCCTTGAAAAGCTCGAGGACAAGGAAGGCAACCCGATCATCTCCTACGACCTGGCGCAGCAGAAGAAGAACTGGGACAACATTCTCCAGAAATGTTCGGAAGGCTCGGTGGTCTCCGGACGGGTGAAAGCCAAGGTCAAGGGCGGCCTCATCGTCAGCATCGGCGTGGATTCCTTCCTGCCGGCGTCGCATATCGACATCCAGCCGCCGAAGAACCTCGATCAATATATCGGGCAGACCTACGATTTCAAGGTCCTCAAGATCAACCTCGACCGGAAGAACATCGTCCTCTCCCGGCGCGAGCTCATCGAGGAACAGCGCCACCAGAAGCGGCGCGATCTGCTCGAGAGCATCCAGCCGGGGCAAATCCGCAAAGGCGTCGTCAAGAATATTACCGATTTCGGCGCGTTCATCGATTTGGACGGCATGGACGGCCTGCTCCACATCACCGACATGAGCTGGGGCCGGATCTCGCACCCGAGCGAAATGCTCAAGCAGGGCGAAGAAGTCCAGGTCATGATCATCGAGGTCAACCGGGAAAAGGAACGCGTTTCGCTTGGACTGAAGCAGACCACCAAGAATCCGTGGGATGACATCGAGCACAAATACCCCGTCGGGGCCAAGGTGCGCGGCAAGGTCGTCAACCTCGTGCCGTACGGTGCGTTCGTGGAAATCGAACCCGGCGTCGAGGGGCTCGTGCACATTACGGAGATGTCGTGGACCAAACGCATCACCAAGCCGTCCGAGATTCTCAAGGTCGGCCAGGAGCTCGATGCGGTCGTGCTCGGCATTCAGAAGGACGAGCAGAAGATTTCCCTGGGCATCCGGCAGTTGGAGCCCAATCCGTGGGACATGGTCCGCCACAACTATCCGATCGGTGCGCGGGTGCGCGGCAAGGTGCGGAACATGACGACGTACGGCGCCTTCATCGAACTCGAAGAGGGCATCGACGGCATGGTGCACGTCTCCGACATGTCCTGGACCCGCAAGGTCAACCATCCGAGCGAACTGTTGAAGAAGGGCGACGAAGTCGATGCGATCGTGCTCGACGTCGATCCCCAGCAGCAGCGGATTTCGCTCGGCATGAAGCAACTCGCCGTCGACCCGTGGTCGGACATCGACAGCTTCTTCCGCATCGGCGACGTGGTGCAGGGGACCGTGACGAAGATCACGTCGTTCGGCGCGTTCGTCGAATTGGCCAATGGCATCGACGGGCTCGTCCACATCTCGCAGATCACGGAAGACCGGGTGGACAAGGTGAAGGACGTGCTGAAGCCCGGCCAGGCCGTCACCGCCCGCGTCATCAAGATCGATCGCGACGAGCGGCGGCTCGGGCTGTCAATCAAGGCCGCGAATTACTCGCCGGACCAGCTGGCGGCCGAGACCGCGACCTACGACATGCTCAACCGCCAGAGCAGCGGTACGGACATGATGAACCTCGGCGACATCCTTGACGAGGCGGCCAACAAGGAGAGCCAGACCGAGAACCCGGCCGAGAGCCCGCCAGAGAAACAACCTTAACCGGCTCCTGCCCGCCGCTCTTCGGGGCGCGGGCAGCCAGCAGTCTTCGAGGCGCCCGGACCCGATCCGGGCGCCTCTTTCATTTGGTGCGAATCTCCCCGGCTTCCTACTGCCGCAACCGAGGCGGCGAAGGGTGCCGGCGGTCACTGCGGAGGTGAGGCCGGAGGCGGCGGGCGTTCAGTTCGCTGGAATCAGCGCCTGAAGCGCCGCCTTCACCCGATCGAACTCGATCTTGAGTTCTGGCAGTTGCACCGGCACTTCGCCCAGCGCTCCCTCGCGGCCGAGTAGCTCGATCTTCTCGCTGACGGCACCGAGCTGGGCGGCGCCGAAGTTGGCGGAGCTGCCCTTGAGGTTGTGGGCCGCCCGGGTCAGCCGGAGGGCGTCGCCCTGCGCCAGGGATTCTTCGATTTCGGCGATGCACTGCGGCGAATCGTCGAGATAGATCTGAATGAGTTCGCGCAGGAAAGAATCATCGCCGGGATTCATGGCGCGCAATTCCTCGATGGCTTGAGAGTCAATGATGGATGCCATGTTCGATTTTTCAGGAAGTGGCAACGGTTCGATCGGGAGAGGAGCCGGCGGACGGGGGTGTAGCCGGTTCAGATTCTTTTCGCAAACTGGAAAGCGGGTTCATTGCGTTCATTCGAAAGCGGTGTTTTGCTTGATCTCCTCGATGTTCGTCAAGCCCGGCAGAAACTTCATGATTCTGTCGTCGCGCAACGGACGGCGGCCGGCTTTCACGGTCGTCCTCATAACCGTTTGGACGTTGCGGCCCTCGGAGACAACAACGGCACAAAGAGGGTGGAATTTAGCGCCATTTTGCCAACCATCATATCATCGAATGCAGATATGTTGATATTTTCCTTGCGGTCGCGCCAAGCCGCGCTTTCCTCCTCTAAAATCTATGGCCAAAACATTCGTTTTCTCCTCGGAGTCCGTGGGCGAAGGTCATCCTGACAAAGTGGCCGATCTGATTTCGGACAGCGTGCTTGACGCATGCATCGAACAAGATCCGCGGAGCCGCGTGGCGTGCGAAACGATGGTCAAGTCGAACATGGTGATCATCGCCGGCGAAATCACCACCCAGGCCAAACTTAATTATGAGCAGGTGGTGCGCGCGGCCATTCGCGACGTCGGCTATGTCCACGACGACGACGTGTTCCACGCCGACCGGGTCTTCATCAATAACTATCTCACCCGCCAATCACCCGATATCGCGCAGGGAGTGGATGCCCGGGCGGCCGATGGCAAGGAAACTGCCGAGCAAGGGGCCGGGGACCAGGGACTGATGTTCGGCTACGCCTGCAACGAAACGCCGGAGATGATGCCGACCGCGATCATGTATGCCCACCGTCTCGGCCGCGAGCTGACCAAGGTGCGCAAGGCCGGCCTGGTGAGCTGGCTGCGGCCGGACGCCAAATCCCAAGTCTCGATCCGTTACGAAAACGACAAGCCGGTGACCGTCGAGAATGTCGTCATTTCCACCCAGCATACGGCCGACGTCAGACACGCCGACATCAGCGAATTTCTCATCGAGTATGTGATCCGGAAAGTCATCCCGGCGGCCATGCTCGACAAGAACACCAAGTTCCTCATCAACCCGACCGGGCGGTTCGTGGTCGGGGGTCCGGAAGGCGATTCTGGGTTGACCGGACGCAAGATTATTGTCGACACGTACGGCGGCTGGGGCCGCCACGGCGGCGGAGCGTTTTCGGGCAAGGACCCGTCCAAGGTGGATCGCTCGGCCGCGTACATGTGCCGTTGGGTCGCGAAGAATATCGTGGCCTCCGGCCTGGCCGAGATCTGCGAGTTGCAGGTCGCCTACGCGATCGGCTATCCCGAGCCCGTGAGCATCTGGGTCGATTCCATGGGCACCGGCAAGGTGCCGGACGATGTCATCGCCCGTGCCGTGGCAAAGGTGTTCAGCTTCAAACCGGCCAATATCATCAAGCAGCTCGACCTGTTGCGCCCGATTTACCGGCAAACCACCAACTACGGACATTTCGGCAAGCCCGACCTTCCGTGGGAGCAGACCAACCGGACCGCAGAACTGGTGGCCGCCGCGCGATAGCCGGGTGTGGCCGTATCATCCACCGATTTTCAACCAGTCAATCTGATCAATATGCCTTCCTCCACTGCTGTCGCCGCCCAACAAGACTACAAGGTCCGTGATCTTTCGCTCGCCGATTTGGGCCGCCGGGCCATCGAAGTCGCCGAAAAGGAGATGCCCGGCCTCATGGCGGTGCGCGAGAAATATGCGCAACTGAAGCCCCTCGCGGGCGTGCGGATCACCGGGTCCCTGCACATGACGGTACAGACGGCTGTGCTCATCGAGACCCTCGTGAAGCTGGGCGCTTCCGTCCGGTGGGCGTCCTGCAACATTTTCTCCACGCAAGACCACGCGGCGGCCGCCATCGCCCGGATCGGCGTGCCCGTGTTTGCCTGGAAGGGTGAGACGTTGGAGGAATACTGGGACTGCACGTACGAGGCCCTGAACCATGCTCGCGGCCTCGGCCCGCAGCTGGTGGTCGACGACGGTGGCGACGTCACTCTGCTCATTCACAAAGGCTATGAACTGGAGGAGGGGAGCGATTGGGTGAATCTGCCCTCCGGATCCCAGGAGGAACAGGTCATCAAGGATCTGCTGAAACGGGTTCACGCGCAGGATCCGTTGCGCTGGCACGGGATCGTCAAGGAATGGCGGGGTGTGTCCGAGGAGACGACGACCGGCGTCCATCGCCTCTACCAGTTGCACGAAGCCGGCAAGCTGCTGGTCCCGGCCATCAACGTCAACGACTCGGTGACGAAGTCCAAGTTCGACAACCTCTATGGCTGCCGCGAGTCGCTGGCCGACGGAATCAAGCGCGCGACCGACGTGATGATCGCCGGCAAGGTGGCGCTGATTTGCGGGTACGGGGACGTCGGCAAGGGTTCCTCCCATTCACTCCGCGGCTTCGGCGCGCGGGTCATCGTCACCGAGGTCGATCCGATCAACGCGCTGCAAGCGGCGATGGAAGGGTTCGAGGTGGCGCCGATTGAGGATAGTCTCGGCCGGGCGGACATCTACGTGACCTGTACCGGCAACTGCGATGTCATCACGCTGGAACACATGCAGCGGATGAAAGACCAGGCCATCGTCTGCAACATCGGGCATTTCGACAACGAGATCCAGATGGCGCGCCTGAACTCGGCGCCGGGGGTGCAGAAGATCACGATCAAGCCGCAGGTGGACAAGTACGTCTTCCCCACCGGCAACGCGATCTACGTGCTGGCGGAGGGCCGCCTGGTGAACCTGGGGTGCGCCCATGGGCACCCGTCGTTCGTCATGTCGAACAGCTTTACCAACCAGATGCTCGCCCAGATCGATCTTTGGAAGAATCGCGACGGCTATAAGGTTGGCGTTTATCGCCTGCCGAAATACCTCGACGAGGAAGTCGCCCGCCTGCATCTCGAGAAAATTGGGGTGAAGCTCACGAAGCTGACGAAACGCCAGGCGGACTATCTCGGGGTGAAGGTCGAAGGCCCATACAAGCCGGACCACTATCGATACTAAGAGTTTTTCGGGTTCGGTGAGAACTCGGGTCGAGCTGTGGAGATTCCTCCTTAAGCTGCCTTGGCTCTCTCTCCGGCAAATTCATCAGCCGGCGCTACGTGCTTGGTAATATCCAGTTGCTAAGCTGATGATGGAATAAATCAGGGCTGCCTGATTTCTTTCCTGTTCATTACTTGACTATCTTGCCCATAAAACAAATGTATGGCTTTAATGAGTGAGCAAGGATCCATTTCCAAGCCCGTTTCTCCTGTCGAAACTATCAAGGCTGCCAGCAATTTTCTGCGCGGCGACCTGGTCCGCGATTTTTCCGACACCTCAACTGGCGGCATTCCCGAGAACAGTGCACAACTCACCAAATTTCACGGACTTTACGCGCAGGATGACCGGGATCAACGACAGGCGCTCAGGAAAGCCGGCAAGGAGAAGGCTCACATTTTCATGCTGCGCCTCCGGCTGCCGGGCGGCCGCTGCACGCCGGCGCAGTATCTGATGCTCGACCGGATGTCCGACGAACGCGGCAACGGCACGTTGCGCCTGACCACGCGCCAGACTTTTCAGGTTCACGGTATCCTCAAGGGCAACGTGAAGCCGGTCATTCAGAGCCTGCATACCGTGCTGCTTGATTCCGTTGCCGCCTGCGGGGATGTGAACCGCAATGTGATGGCTCCGCCGAATCCGGAGCGTTCCGCGCTGCACCAGGGGATATACGAGATCGCCCGCCGCTTCAGTGAGTTCGCGCTGCCCAAGACCCGCGCCTATCACGAAATCTGGCTGGACGAGGAACTCGCAGCCGGCGGCGAGCCCGTGGAGGAGCCGCTCTATGGCCCCGCGTATCTCCCGCGGAAATTCAAGACCGGATTTGCCGTCCCGCCGGCCAACGACGTGGATCTTTTCTCCCAGGATCTCGGATTCCTCGCCATCGTTGAGGATGGCCGCCTCGCCGGTTTCAACGTGGCGGTGGGCGGCGGCATGGGGATGAGTCACGGCAATGCCGAGACGTTTCCGCGGCTGGCCGATGTCATCGGTTTCATCACGCCCGACCAGGTGCAGGCCATCGGTGGCGCCGTGATCACGGCCCAGCGCGATTACGGCGACCGCACCAATCGCAAGCACGCCCGCCTCAAATACACGATTGAGGATCGCGGACTCGAATGGTTCAAGGCCGAGGTCGAGCGCCGCGCCGGCTTTGCGCTGGCGCCGGCGCGCCCCTACCAGTTCACGAAGATTGCCGACGATTATGGCTGGCATCGCGCCGCCGACGGCTCCTGGTATTTCGTCCTGTTCGTGCTCAGCGGGCGGATCAAGGACACGCCGCCCCAGCGCATGAAAACGGCGTTGCGCAAAATCGCCGGGATTCACCAGGGCGATTTCCGGATGACGCCCAGCCAGAACCTCAGCATCTCGGGCATCAGCGAAGCGCAGAAACCCGTCATCGAAGCCATTCTCGCCCGGCATGGGCTTGCCGACCAGAATCATCAGAGCGGCTTGCGGCTGAACGCCCTGGCCTGCGTGGCCCTGCCCACCTGCGGCCTGGCCCTCGCCGAAGCCGAGCGCGCGTTGCCGCCGCTGCTCGACAAACTCGAAACCGTTCTCGACGATTGCGGACTCCGCCAGGAGGCCATCAGCCTCCGCATCACCGGCTGCCCGAACGGCTGTGCGCGTCCGTATCTCGCGGAGATCGGGATCGTCGGCAAGGCGCCGAACAAGTACCACCTCTACCTTGGTGCCCGCTACGAAGGCACGCGGCTCAATCAGCTCTACGCCGAATCTCTCACCCCGGACGAGATCGTGAACATGGTGGCGCCGATTCTCCACCGGTACGCGATCGAGCGCCTGGCGGACGAACGGTTCGGCGACTTCTGCCACCGCACCGTCCTGCAGGAACGAATGGCCGCCTGCGCGGCGGCGGGTTGAGTTACCCGGGCGGCTTCACCGCTGCGCCCGCCTCACAACGCTTCCTCGAGCCGGTCGACGATGGTTTTCAGGATCTGCACCCGCGCGAATTTCTTGTCGTTGCCGGCGACGAGCGTCCATGGCGCAAACTCCGTGCTGCAGCGCATCACCATGTCATTCACCGCGGCGGTGTAATCGTTCCACTTTTTGCGGTTTCGCCAGTCTTCCGCGGTGATCTTGTACTGCTTATAGGGAACGGTTTCGCG
Source organism: Opitutaceae bacterium (assembly GCA_035648795.1). Lineage (GTDB taxonomy): Bacteria > Verrucomicrobiota > Verrucomicrobiia > Opitutales > Opitutaceae > Fen-1467. Next base: position 5,625 of record DASRKV010000153.1, on the reverse strand, counting down.
CTCCTTAAACCGGCGCAATTGCTCCTCCGGGCTGATGTGGATCCAGAATTTGTTCACGAGAATCCCGTGCGTGGTGAGCTGCTCTTCGAATTCATTGATTTCGTGATAAGAGCGCTTCCAGCTCGGTTCCGAGGTGAAACCTTCGATCCGTTCCACGAGGACGCGCCCATACCAGGAACGGTCGAAAATGGTGGTGAATCCTGCCCGCGGCAGATGCCGCCAGAATCGCCATAGGTAATGCTGGGCCCGCTCTTCATCCGTCGGGGCGGCGATCCCGACGATGCGATAAAGGCGCGGATCCATTGCCTGCGTCACGCGCCGGATGGCGCTTCCTTTGCCGGCGGCGTCCCAGCCTTCGAAGACCATGACCATGGACCGTTTCTTCTCGTGGGCCGCCCAGCACAGCTTCGCGAGGCGGGTTTGGTACGATCCGAGCGCTTCGCGGTAATTGGCCTCTGTCAGCTTCTGCGTCAGGGCCACCCGATCCAGCACCGTCCCGGCAGCAGAAAGGGAGGGCTTTCGGACCGACCGTTCTTTCGCGACGGCTTTGGTCTCTGCTCGGGCGGCCTTCGCCGTGGTCTCCGGCCGCCGCCGCCGGATCGCCTCAAGCAGAATCTTGCCCACGGTAAATTCGCGGTACCGCCGGTCGGTGGCCTCAACCAGGTGCCAGGGCGCGGAACCGGAATCGGTCCGGCGAATCGTCCGTTCGGACGCCTGGATGAACCGGCGGTACATCTTGAAATGCTTCCAATCGACCGGCGTGATCCGGCCTTCCTGGTCGAGTTTCTTGAGTGCCTTTTTCTGCTCCGCCTTGGAGAGATGGAGCCAGAGCTTCACCAGGACCGCGCCGTCATCCACCAGCATCTGTTCAAACGCGGCGATCCGGTCGAGGGCAGCGTCAAAGTCGCTGCCCTTGGTCTCGCCGTAGACCCGGTTCACCAGGGGTTCGCTGTACCAGGAGCGAAAGAAGATGCCGATGCGCCCGCGACCGGGCATGGCGCGCCAGAACCGCCAGTACGGCGGCCGTTCGCGTTCTTCGTCGCTGGGATCCAAGAACGCGTGCGTCTCGACACCGCGCGGGTCCAGCCACTCGTTCAGACGGTGAACAACCGCGCCCTTGCCGGCGCCGTCCGCGCCCGAGATGATGACGATGACGGGAAAACTCTGTTCGCGGAGTTGAAAGTGCGCCTGCAGGAGCTGCGAACGCAGCCCGGGCAGTTCGGCGTCATTCTGCTCCTTCGTCAGTTTGTGTCCGAGCTCGACGGATTCAAACATGGGGGGTCGGGAGAGGCTGCCGCAGCGCGCCAATTTCCCATTTGGTGGCGGCGACCGGATCGTCCGGGGGACCTTGGTTCTTCCGAATCTTCGCCTCCATTTTTTCGAGGGTCTCCTCCACTGCATGCGCTGTCATGCTCAGCCTAAGAATGTCGCCGAAAGCTTACGGAAACGACAAAAAAATCCGGCGGCCGGGATTGGGGCGCCGCTCCGGGTGGCGGGTCGCCCGAGGTGGCAGGGGCATCTTGCCGATGTCGGCAGATCCTTCCGCGCTGCGGGCAGGCTGCCGATGCTACTTGGCATGCGCCTCCCGCCCATGAGCCAAACCGGGAGATGCGTCCACGGCTTCCCCACCGGAAGATTAGGGTGGATTTGCGGGCGTTTTTTGCAAACATCGCCCTTCCTTATGAACCCGGTACTTAAACTCCTGCTGGAAGGCGGCAACCTCAGCACCGCGCAGATGGCGCAGGTGTTGAACCTGACCGAGGGCGAGATCAACGGGCATCTGGAACAGTTGAAGAAAGAGCACATCTTCCTCGGCTGGCGCCCGGTGCTTGACCTGTCCAAGGAGGCCGCCGGTGCCGTGCGAGCCGTCATCGAGGTGCGGATCACGCCCGAGCGCGGCGGGGGCTTCAACCGGCTGGCGGAACGCATCAGCCGCTTTGACGAGGTGGAGTCCTGCTACCTGATGTCAGGGGGCTACGACCTGCTCGTGTTTGTCACCGGTTCCAGCCTGCAGAAGGTGGCTTCGTTCGTATCGGAGAAACTCTCGACGATCGAAGGCGTGATCTCGACGTCGACTCACTTCATGCTCCGCTCCTACAAAGAGCAGGGGTATCTGATGGATATGCCGGCGGAAGAGAACGGTCGGCTGACGGTGACGCCCTAACCTTGATCCGCGGTCGCGCGCCGTCCGGGCGCGTCCCAGCCGTGAGCGCCCATTGCCCGCTTGCAAGGCGCGTCCCACCGCATCCCATCCCATGGACACCAACCGCTTTATTGCCCGCCATGTCGTCACCCTGCCCAAGTCGGGGATCCGCGACTTCTTTGAGATTGTGGCCAAGATGAAGGACGTGATCTCGCTTGGCATTGGCGAGCCCGACTTTACCACGCCCTGGCATATCCGCGAAGCCGCGATCTATGCCCTCGAAAAAGGCAAGACGCACTACACCTCGAATCTCGGGCTCATCGAACTGCGCCGGGCCATCTGCGGCTATGTCCAACAGCACTATGGTCTGGATTACCAGCCGGAGCATGAGGTCTTGATCACGGTCGGGGTCTCCGAAGCCCTGGACCTCACGCTGCGCGCGCTGGTCAATCCGGGGGACAAGGTGATGTATCACCAGCCGTGCTACGTTTCCTATCACCCTTCGGTGACGTTGACGCATGGCATCGGCGTGCCGGTGCCGACCCACGTGGCGGACAAATTCGCGCTGACGGCGGCATCACTCGCCGCCGCCTGGCAACCGGGCTGCAAGGTGCTCCTGCTGAATCTTCCCTGCAACCCCACGGGAGGTACCTGCGACCGCGAACAACTCGAGGCCATCGCGCGCTTCTGTGTTGAAAAGGACCTGTTGGTCGTCAGCGACGAGATCTACTCCGAGCTGACGTTTGAGGGCAGCCATACCAGCATCGCGAGTCTTCCGGGCATGCAGGAACGCGCGATCTTTCTGCATGGCTTTTCCAAGGCCTTCGCCATGACCGGGTGGCGCATTGGCTATGCCTGCGGTCCGGCGCCGCTGATCGAGGCCATGATGCGGGTGCACCAGTATTCGATGCTCTGCGCGCCGATTCTGAGCCAGGAGGCGGCGATCGAGGCGTTGTTGCGCGGCGAAGATGGGGTCAAGCGCATGCGGGATCAATATCATCGCCGGCGCGACTTCATCGTGCGCCGCTTCAATGAAATCGGTCTGACCTGCCACCTCCCGCGCGGTTCGTTTTATGCGTTTCCCTCCGTGGCGGCCACGGGATTGGACGAGCGGGAGTTCGCGATGGCCCTGCTGGACCAGGAGCGCGTGGCGATGGTGCCCGGCAGCGCGTTCGGCGAGAATGGCCGGGGATTTGTGCGCGCCAGCTTCGCCACCAGCTACGAGCAATTGGTCGAAGCCTGCACCCGCACCGAGCGGTTCGTGCAGGCCCTTCGCTGAGTGCTGCCGTCTGTGTTTTGGTGCGGCGGGTTTTCCTGCTCGCTACCCGCTGCTCGCTACTCACTACTCCTGCCATGTCCCGCACTGTCGCCATCGTCGGCCGTCCCAATGTCGGCAAAAGCCGCCTGTTTAACCGGCTGACGCGGAAGCGCATTTCCATCGTCCATGACCAGCCGGGCGTCACCCGGGATGTGATTGCGGCCGAGGTGGAGGATGGCGCCTACACGCTGTTGGACACGGGTGGGATCGGTCTCAAGGGGGGCGAAAGCTCTGCCCAGATTGTGGCCGCAACCGAGGGGCAGGTGCAATTCGCCATCGATACCTCGCAGGTGATCCTGCTCATCGTCGATGCGAAGGACGGAATCACCGCGCTCGACGAACGCATCGCCCAGCGGCTGCGCCGGAAGGACAAAACGGTGCTGCTGGTGGTGAACAAGATCGATTTTCACGACGCGCGCCGCGACAATCCCGATTTCTACAAGCTGGGCCTGGGCGAGCCGTTTTTCTTTTCGGCGGAGCATGGGGTGGGCGAGGTGGACCTGCGCGATGCGATTCTGGCAAAACTGGGGCCGGCGCCGGTGGAGTCTGCCGACGCGAAGACCGCGCGCGAGGCGCTCTGCGTTTGTTTCGTCGGCCGCCCGAATGTCGGGAAATCCTCCCTGAGCAACCGGTTGATCCAGAGCGATCGTTTGATCGTCAACGACAAACCCGGCACGACGCGTGACGCCATCGAGGTGCCGTTCGAATTCAAGGGCCGCGACGGTCGGCTCTATCCGTTCCGGCTGATCGACACCGCCGGCATCAAGGCCGCCGCAAAGCTCGCCTCCTCGGTGGAATACTTTTCCCGCCTGCGTGCGCTCGACGCCATCAAACGGACCGACGTCGTGTTCCTGGTGCTGGACGCGATGGAAGGCGTGACCCAACAGGACAAGGCCATCGCGGGCGAGGTGGTCAAGGAGGCGAAGCCGGTAGTGATCGTCGTCAACAAGTGGGATCTGGTGCACGACGCGTTCAAACAGCCGGCGGGCGTCGAAGGCTACGAAAGCGAACGGGAGTTTCGGGAGAAATTTGAGCACGCGATGTTCGACCGGCTCTTCTTCACGCCGGGCGCGCCGGTGGTGTTTGTTTCCGCCGTCTCCGGCTACGAGGTGGACCGGATGCTCAACGCGGCTGTGAAGCTGCACCGCCAGCTCGACACCAAACTGCCGACGGCCAAGCTCAACCAGACGCTCACTTACCTGGCGGAACGCACGCCGCCGCCCTCCGTGGGCGGAAAGCGCTTCCGTATCTATTACTGCGTGCAGACCGGCAACCGGCCGTTCCGCATCCGCCTTTTCTGCAACCAGGAGCGCCGGCTGACCGAATCGTACCGGCGCTATCTTGAGGGGGGCGTCATTGCGGAGTTTGGACTCGACGGGTGTCCGATGCTTTTCGAGCTGGTGGGCAAGAAGCCGCGGATCGCGCCGGGCGCTTCCGCGTCGCATGAAGTGGACGACGATTGATGATCATGGCGGGCGCGCCGCTCGGGGCGACGGCACAGCGGATCGTCCGTCGCGCTGAGCCTTATCTATGCAAATTGTAGGAGCGAGCTTGCTCGCGATTCCGAGGTGGGAATCGCCTGTCCCTCGACAAGCTCGGGACCCTGAGTCTGTCGAACGGGCAAGCAGGCTCCTACACCGATCACGTGACGGCGTTCTTGTCTACGAGCGAGGGCGAGGTTCGTTGGATAGATACGGCTAAAGGCGGCCGAGGGTGGCGCCAGCCGCGGCTGGGCTGATGCCGGCTAATTTTCCGTGTGGCTGTCGCCGTTCACCATCAGCTCGCGCTGCGCCTGCTCGATCCGTTCGCGCAGGCCAGGGAACTTTGGATCCAGGCGGAGAGCCTCCTCCCAATGCGGGACCGCCTCGGCCGGCCGGCGCAGCAGAAAGAGCGCGTAACCGAGTCGGGCCTCCGTTGCCGCGTCGCCGGGGCGCACCTGGAGCGCCCGTTCGTAGTTGGTGGCGGCCTCGGCGATCCGTCCCCGGCGGGCCAGGGTATCGCCCAGCAGGCGGAGCACCGCGGCGTCTTCCGGGCTGTAGCGCAATGCCTGCTGCAGGTTGGCCAGCACATCGTCGGCCGGGCCGAGTTGGTCCGCCACCAAGGCGAGGCCGAGGTAGGCCGGGCTGGAGTCGCGCCGATTCCTTAGCGCCGCCGCGAAGCAACG
>DASRKV010000152.1:0-14979 GCA_035648795.1 Opitutaceae bacterium | reverse complement strand
CCGTTGGGGTCGGAATCGCCGGGCTGGCGTCTGGGGCAGGCGCAACCGCGACGGGAGCGGGAGCTGCGGCAGCGGGCGCAGACGCAGCGGCGGCAACAGGGACCGCGGCCGCCGGAACCGGAGTCGCGACGGTGAGCGCGGCCTGACGGCGGCGTTCCTTCTTGATCAGCGCATGCATGGTGTCGGTCGGGCGGGCGCCTTTGCCGGCCCAGTAGTCAACACGGGTCAGGTCGATTTGCAGGGGATTGCCCTTGGCCTCAGGAGTATAGGTGCCAAGGATTTCCGCGGCCGCACCGTCGCGGCGATAACGCTCCTCCATCACCACGACCCGATAAATGGGCTTGTGCTTGGTGCCGATGCGGGAAAGACGGATCTTGAGAGCCATGATGGATGCGGACGGACGGATGAGTCGTTTGGAAAAGCCGTTGAGTGCACCGGGCGCTCATTGCCTTGTCAAGCCCTGTGTCGGGGCAGCTTCCGCGTACTCGTTATCCTCATCATAATTGTTCTCGGGAGGGTTCGTAACCAGGATGACGGAAAGAGAAAGAGTAAGATTAAGAGTACGATTACGATTGAGAACACGGATCGGTGCCAGCGACTGTCCGACCTTCACGCGGAGCCGATCACGATTCCGGCAAGAAATACGAGCAAACCGCCAAGGATGACCTGGAACGCCGCGGAGAGAAATCGCGTATCCATGTAGTGATTTCGGATCCACGAGATCACGACGAGTTCCACGGCCACCACCATGCCCGCCACGCCCGTCGCCATGCGGAAGTCCGGGATCAGATACGGCAGCGTGTGGCCGATTCCGCCCAGCGTCGTCATCAATCCGCAGACTGCGCCGCGCAGCCACGGGTGCCCGCGTCCGCTCAGGGCGCCGTCGTCGGACAGCGCCTCGGCAAACCCCATGCTGATCCCCGCTCCGACCGAGGCCGCGAGGCCGACCCGAAACGCGTCCAGGCTGTTGTGGGTGGCAAACGCCGCGGCAAATAGCGGCGCGAGCGTCGACACCGATCCGTCCATCAGGCCCGCCAGGGCCGGCTGTACGATCTGCAGCACGAAAATCCGGCGCTGCGTCGCCTCCTCCTCGGCGCGCGCGCCGGACGCCGTCTGTTCTTTTTCGAAGTTCTCGGCCAGCTCGCTGTGCCGGCGCTCCTCCTGGGCGAGGTCGCCCAGCAACTGGCGGATTCCGGCGTCGGTCGTCCGTTGCGCGACCGCTTCATAAAACCGGCGCGTCTCGAATTCCATCATCTCCACCTCGCGGCGGACCTGCGCCAGCGACAGCACGCGGGCCAGCCAGAGCGGTTTGCGGTCGACGAAGCCCTTGACATCCTGCCGCCGGATCAACGGCAGATGGTCGCCGAAACGGGCCTGGTACGCCTCCAGCAACCGGTGCCGGTGGGTGGATTCCGCCTCGCGCAGACCCGCGAGCTCGGCGGCGGTCGCGGGATAGTCGCTCCGCATCCGCTCGGCGAATTCGCCGTAAATCCGCCCGTCTTCCTCCTCCAGGGTGATGGCGAGCGCGAGGATTTCACGCTCGGTCAGTTCATGAAACGCCTTGCTCATGCCGGGAGCCTAACAGCATTCCCTTCCCGTCGACAAGACGAAGGAGCGCAGGCGGACAGGCGCGCCGCGCAAATCGGTTTTGGGGCGTTCGCCGGTTCTTACTGAGGTTTGCACTAAGTGGTGACGAATAGCGGTGGAGCGGCTTGTCCTCAAGACGCCTTGGGCGCGTTGGGACAACGCGCACCACCATCGTCACTTCATTCCGAAAGATTCAATTGGATGCGGGCGGCCGAATAACCTCCTCTTCCCCCCAACAACCCGGTATCGGGAAGATGCTGCCATGTCTTATGTCGGCGTAAACATCGGGGCCCTCACCGTGAAGGTGGTCTCCCTGCGCGGCGACGCTAGGGACGCCACGGTGGTCGCGCATCAGGGCCGGCCCATCGAAGTACTCGAAAAATTGCTCGCCGGACCCGGGTTCGCCGATGCGGAGGCCTTCGGCGTTTCCGGCCACCTCGGCCACATCCCCGAAGTCGCCGCCATCCAGCGGGCGCTGCGCGAGACGCCGGGCGGATTCGACGCGGTGATCTCCCTCGGCGGGGAGTCCTTTCTGGTCTACATCCTAGCGGAGGGACGGATCGCCCATGTGTTGTCCCACAACAAATGTGCGGCCGGCAGCGGCGAGTTCTTCATCCAGCAGATCGGCCGGATGGGCCTGGAACTCGACGAGGCGATCCGCCGCTCCTTCGACGGCAAGGTCGTGCCGCTGGCGTCCCGCTGTTCGGTCCACTGCAAATCGGACATCACGCACAAGCTCAACCGCAAGGAGGCGTCTCCCGCGGACATCCTGCGCACGCTGCACGACAGCATGGCCAACAAAGTCGTCGCCTTGCTGGAAAAAGGGCAGCGCGCGCTGCAGCGGGTGCTCTCGATCGGCGGGGTGACCCGCAACGCGGCGATGCTGGCGGCGCTGCGCGAAAAGCAGCCGGAGATCGAGTTCGTCATGCTTCCCGAGAGCCCCTGGTTTGAGGCTTGGGGCTGCGCCCTGCTCACCCGCGACGATCCGCGCCACAAGCGGCCGCTGCTTTCGCGCACGCCGGTTCTCGACAGCCTGCCCCCGCTCCATCGCTACGGCGACCGGGTGCAGGTGATCGCCACGCCGCAACGCCAGGCGCCGGCCGACGGGCCTCTGGTCCTCGGGTTGGACGCGGGGTCGACGACCACCAAGGCGGTCCTCCTCGATCCCTCGACCCGCGGCGTCGTGGCCTCGCACTACCTGCGCACGCGTGGCGATCCCGTGGCGGCGGCCCGCGACTGCCTGCACGTGCTCGCGAACCAGATCGGCAACCGCCCGGTGGGGCTGGTGGGCACGACCGGCTCCGCCCGGGAGCTCCTCGGCGCCTACCTCGGCACCGAACACGTCTACAACGAGATCTCGGCCCACGCGGCCGGCGCGGCGCACTTCGACCCCGAGGTGGACACGATTTTCGAGATCGGCGGTCAGGATGCCAAATACATCCTCCTGCGCAACGGCGTGCCCGTGGACTACGCGATGAACAATGCCTGTTCCGCCGGCACCGGCTCCTTTCTCGAGGAGAGCGCCCAAGGCGATCTGGGTCTGGCCGTCGCCGACATCGCCGGCATCGCGCTGCACGCGCCGGCCCCGGTGCATTTCAAGGCGACCTGCGCGGCGTTCATCAATTCCGACATCCGCATCGCCCAGCAGCAGGGCCGCGCGCGCGACGACATCGTGGCCGGGCTGGTGTACGCGATTGCCGGCAACTACCTCGACCGGGTCAAGGGGCCGCGCGCCATGGGCAAGAAGATTTTCCTGCAGGGAGGCGTCGCCCTCAACCGCGCGGTCGGCCATGCCTTCGCCCACAGCGTCGACCGTGCCATCGTCATCCCGGCAAATCCCGAGTTGCTCGGCGCGCTGGGCGTCGCCCTGCTGGCGCTCCAACGTTCCGGCGGCACCCTGGAGAAGCCCGGCGACGTGCTCGCTCTGGCCGCTCCGGAGATGAAGCTCGTCGGCCATTTCACGTGCCGGGCGTGCACGTTGTGCTGCAGCATCGACCGTTTCGAGGTGGCCGGCCGGCGGTTCCCCTTCGGCGGACGCTGCAGCCTCTACGAAAACGGATGGAAGCGAAAGTCGCGCGCGACCGCCGCGCCCGACCTCGTGGAGGAACGGTTCAACCTGGTCTTCGGCGACACCCGGCAGTTCCTGCCCCCGGCCCCGAAATCCCAACCGGCAGCAAACTCCCGCCGCCAGCGCGTTGAACAGACGCTGGCCGACGCCCGATCGTTTCTGGAAGAATCGCTGCGGGCGCCCCGCCGCGCGGCCACGGCCCACGGGACGCGCGTCGGCATTCCGCGCGCATTGACGACCCATTCGCTGTATCCGCTTTACGCCACGTTTTTCGGCGGCCTCGGTATGGACGTGGTGCTGTCCGGCGTGGATCCGCAGGGCGATCTCAAGTCGCATTCCGGCTTCTGCTTTCCGGTGCAGATCGCGCACGGCGCGGTGCTGGACCTGGTCAAACGGGGCGTCGGGCTCGTCTTCCTGCCGCACGTGTTGCGCATGCCCCAGCCCAACGCCTGCCGGGATTCCTACCTCTGCCCGATCACACAAGCCGGCCCGTACTTCATCGCCAAGGCGTTTCCCGACATCCGCTTCCTTTCCCCGCTGCTGGATTTTACCAACGGTTACGAAGGCAGCGCCGCGCTCGTCGAGCTGGTCGTGCGGGAGCTCGGCGTCCGCCGCGAGGTGGCCGACTCGGCGTGGGCCGCCGCCGTGCGCGCCCAGGTTGAAACCGAGCGCGCATTGCATGAGCTGGGCCAGCGCGCGCTCGAGCAGGCGGTCGCGGCGGGAAAGCCTGCGGTCGTGCTGGCCGGCCATAGCTACAACGCCTTTTCTGCGGAAGCCTCGCAGTCCGTGGGCCGCAAGCTCGCCAGCATGGGGATCACTGTGATCCCCGCCGATTGCCTCATGCCCGCAAGCGACGGTCCGACCGCCTGGCATTTTGCCAATCAGATCATGAACGCCGTGACACTCGCCCGGCGGCACCCGAACCTGTTTCTGCTGTGCGTGAGCAACTTCAGTTGCACCATCGATGCGTTCACGCACTCCCTGCTCGCTTCCGAACTGGGCGCCAAGCCGTACCTGATTCTGGAGATCGATGCCCATACCGCCGATGCGGGGGTGCAGACCCGCCTCGAGGCGTTTCTCGACATCGCCCGCAACTATCGAGAGACGCGCCATGGCGCCACCCGGTTGTTCACGCCGTGCCGGCTGACCACGGGCGGCCGGGTCATCCGGTCGAACGGCGAAAAAGTGCGGCTGACCGATCCGCGCGTGAAGTTCTACCTGCCCAACTTCTCGCAGTACCACACCGAGGCGCTCACCCAGTTCACCATCCGCTGGCTCGGCCTGCATGCCGGCGCCGTTGCCCCGATCGACCGCCACCAACTGGAGCGCGGCCTGCACCACACCTCGGGTCGCGAATGTCTGCCGCTGCCGCTATGCATCGGACAGTTGCTCCAGATCCATGAGCAGCGCGCCGCCGGCGAGGTGGCTGGCTTTCTGTCGATCCGGGGGGGCGCGCCGTGCGTCAGCGACTCCTACCTGGGCTACTTCGAGCGCTTCATCGCGGAACAGCGGCTGACCGATCTTTTCTTGGTCCATGCCTCCGCGGAGAACGACTATCTCGGATTCGACCGGCTCACCTTGGCCAAATACCTGTCCCCGCCGCTCCTGTTGGCGGACATCCTGGTGGAGATTGACCACGTCCTTCGAGTCGTGGGCGCCGACGGGAGCGTGGCGCGGTTTCGCGAGGAATGGCTGCGCTTCGCCGCCGCATCATCGTCGCTCGACCAGTTCCATGCCGCGCTGCCCGGGTTCGTCGAACGGCTGGCGGCCCTGCCGCGCACGCGGGATCCGCGCACCTGCCCGCGGGTGGTGGTGACGGGCGACTTCTTCACGCGCTTCAGTCCGTTCTTCATGGAGGGCGTCCGCGAACTCTACGCCGCGCGCGGCATCATCCTCAAACCGGTCGATCTGAGCGATATGTTCCTCTATGGCGCCTATGACGGCGCGGCCGGCACCGCCTACAACTGGGGGATGAAGCCGGGCGGCCTGGCGTTCGCCAAGGCCTGCACGCGGATCTTTCAGCCGGACGGCAAGCAGTACCTCCAGCAGTGGCTGAGCTACCAGGCGGAGCGCAAGGTCGAACAATACTACCGGTTCCTGTTCCGCAAGGCCGGCCTGCTGGTGGCGGGGGGCAACGATGTGTCCACGCTGTTCGAAACGGCCTCCGAACACGTTTCCCCCACGATCTACGGAGAAATCATCCCGGCGGTCGGCAAGGGACTGGAGGCGGACAACGAGGGTTACGACGGCATCATTCTCATGGGCCCGTTCAATTGCCTGCCCTATCGGATCTCGGAGGCGATCCTCAAGCCGCTCAGCATCCAGCGCGGCATGCCCATCCTGACCTTCGAGAGCGACGGTTACGCGGTGGAGCCGTCGTTTCTGCGGCAGGTGGACGTGCACATCCAGCAGGTGCTGGCGCGCGCCGCCGGCAACCGCGTAGATTCTTCACTCGGCGGCCGCCTCCCGGAATTCCTCAAGGCCGCGGTGGACCGGTTCCGGTAATCGCCGGCGGTTCAGGCCCACTGCTTGCCCAGCGCATCCAGCCCGGCGCTGGCCAGATCAGCCGGAGTCATCGCCGGATAAAGCTCCACGTCGCCGGCAAAGGTAAGAAATCACGGCTCGGCCAGTGCGGGTATTTTTGAAGCGTCGGGCAGGTCGACCACGGAGATCGCTGTGCGGACTCCGTTGATGGCCGTGAAATATACGGCCTCCGGTTTGGTGGCGGACAGGATCTTGTTCAGCTTGGCGCCGGCGGTGCCGTCCTTGACCGCTGCGTTGAATTCTTTGTGCGGAATTTTAGCAATTATCACGATTCGCATGTTCGCATCCTTTTTGATTGAGAGTTCGAGGACCGTGAAACCCGACGGATTGCCGGGAAATCACAGAAACGGGAAAAATACCCACCAGTGGCCCCGCCTCAAACGCCGACGGCGGATTTATGGAAGAAATCCGCCACTCCCCGCAATTCGGATGACGAATCCGTTTGACCCGGAGCCGCGCCCGCTCCGTCAATGACGGCGCTCCTTATGCTGAAAGCCGGCATCGTCGGGTTACCCAACGCAGGCAAGTCCACCCTGTTCAACGCCGTCACCCGCACCCACAAGGCGGCCGTTGCCAACTATCCGTTTTGCACCATCGAGCCCAATGTCGGCGTCGTTAATGTGCCCGACGAGCGCCTGGGCCGCCTCGAACAGCTTTTCAAAACCGGCACGACGATTCCCACGGCCATCGAATTCTTCGACATCGCCGGCCTCGTCAAGGGCGCCAGCAAAGGCGAAGGACTCGGCAATCAGTTTCTCGCCAACATCCGCGAAGTGGACGCCGTCATCCACGTCGTCCGCTGCTTCGAGGACGAAGACGTCCCCCACCCCATGGGAGCGATCGATCCGGTGCGCGACATCGAAGTCGTGACGACCGAGCTCGCCCTCTCCGATCTCGACGCCGTCAAGAAACGCATCGAGAAAGCCCACAAGCGGGACCGCAGCGGTGACAAGGACGCCCGCGCCGAGCTCGCGCTGCTCGAGCGGCTCGTCCCCCATCTCAACGCCGCGAAGCCGGCCAACACGCTCGACGTGCACGAGGACGAGCCGCGGCTGCTCCGGCTGTTCCAGCTCCTCACCGCCCGACCCGTGATCTACGCGGCCAATGTCGCGGAAGGCGATCTCGCCACTGCCGCCCAGAATCCTTTCGTGCAAAAGATCGCCGAGTACGTGCAGACCCACCATGACGCGGCGTTGGTGGCCACCAGCGCGAAGATCGAGGCCGAACTCGCCGACCTCTCCGTGGAGGAAGCGAAGGAATTCCTCAAGGATCTCGGGGTCGCGGATTCTGGCGGCTCCGAACTGATCCGCGCGACGTACTCCCTGCTCGGCCTCATCACTTTCTTCACCCATAACGAAAAGGAAGTGCGGGCGTGGACGGTGCGCCGGGGCGCGAAGGCGCCGCAGGCCGCGGGCGTGATCCACACCGATTTCGAGAAAGGCTTCATCAAGGCGGAGGTGATCTCCACCGACGATTTGGTGAAACTCGGCAGCGTGCATCAGGCCCGCGAGGTCGGTCACTACCGTCTCGAAGGGCGGGACTATGTCATCCGCGACGGCGACGTCGTCCTTTTCCGGTTCAACGTCTGAGCATCCGCCCGGTCGGAGCGAATCCGGAACGTTTCGTCTGACCGCCTCCCCTGCCATGCCGCGACTGCTTCCAGCGATCATTGATCGCGCGGGTTTTTACCGGGTACGCCATCAGCCGATCGGCGATTGGCGACCGGCACTGCAGGCGCTGGCGACGCGTCACGGGTTTCCCGTCGATCCTGTCGAACGGTTCCGCTCCGGCGAGAACCCAGTGTCGCACGCAGTTCCAAGGAATGTCCGGTGCGGCCTTGTCGGGCGGGATCGCCGTACCCCGCCTCCCTCGGTGAAACGGCGGGATCCGGCGATCCCGCCCTACAGCTGACTGCATCGTCCCGGCTAAGTCTTCCTTCCCGTTTCGCTTTCCCGCTTTGTCTTTCTGGAATCCGGCGAGTTCTCGTTGCGATTCGATGGGCTGAATCCATCTTGATGATTCACGAGACCCGCCTCCCGGCGAGCCTCCTTCTGGCCTGAACCACAAGGCCGCGACCCGGCGGAAGTCCTGTTCTCTCGGAATGCCACCCAACACGCCGCAAAACGAAAACGCCTCCGGACGCCGCTCCCTCGGGGATGGCGACCGCGCCGATCAGGTTTCGCCGCTGATTGCTTCGCCGCCGGCGCACGGCATTGCCGAACCGGCCCCGGCCCCGCTTAGCGCCTGGGCTCCGTTGCGACGTCCGCTGTTCCGCAACCGGTTGCTCGCGTCCGTGATCTCCAACACGGGCTCCTGGATGCAGGACACGGCGGGCACCTGGCTGATGACGGCGCTGACGTCGTCGCCTTTTCTGATCGCCTTGATGCAGACCGCGGCCGCCCTGCCCGTCCTTCTGCTGGGACTTCCTGCCGGTGCGACCGCCGACATCCTCGATCGTCGCCGCCTGCTGCTGTTCTGGGCCGGCTGGATGCTGCTCGCCGCGTCGCTGCTCAGTGTTCTGGCGTTCACCGGCGTCATCGGCCCCTACTGGCTCCTCGGGCTGACGTTTGCTCTCTGCGTCGGAACCGCGATGAACGGGCCGACTTGGCAGGCCATTGTGCCGGAACTGGTCCCCCGCAATGAGCTGCCCAACGCGATTTCGTTGAACAGCGCCGCGTTCAACCTCGCCCGGGCCATTGGCCCCGCCGCGGGCGGGCTGATGGTCGCGGCGTTCGCGTCGGTCATGCTCGGAGCCGGGTCGGTGTTCCTGGTCAATGCCTTCTCCTTCATCGCGGTCCTGGTCGTGATCTATCGCTGGAAGCGGACCCCGTTCTTCACGAGCGCGCTGCCCGCCGAGCGGCTGGTGGGTTCCATGCGTTCCGGCTTGCGCTATGTCCGCCACGCGCCGCCGCTGCGGGCGATTCTCCTCCGCGCCTTCGTCCAGACATTCTGCGTCAGCGGCATGTGGGCGCTCCTTGCCGTGGTGGCGCAGCGGGATCTTCGCCAGGGGGCGATGGGCTACGGCATTCTCAATGCCTGCATCGGACTGGGCGCGGTGCTCGGCGCCCTGATGTTGCCGCGCCTGCGCGGGCGCCTGTCCGCCGATACAATTGTCAACGCCACCGCTTTCGTGTTTGCGGGAGTGCTGCTGGTGATGGCGTGGGTGCACCAATGGCTGCCCCTGACGCTCGCGCTGATTCTCGGCGGCATGGCGTGGACGAGCATGGCGGCGTCCCTGAACATCGCGGTGCAGTTGTCCGTGCCGGCGTGGGTGCAGGCGCGTTCCCTGGGCATCTACCAGATGGTCTTCCAGGGCGGAATGGCGCTGGGCAGCGCCTTCTGGGGCGCCGTGGCCGAACGGACCCACACGTCGCTGGCGCTGAGCCTCGCCGCCGTCAGCCTCGTCATCAGCCTCCCGCTGGTCCGGCGGTTCTCGCTCGTGACCGGCACCACGCTGGATCATTCGCCCGGAGGCCTGGCCAGGGTGCTCAACCGGTCCGCGCCGCAAATCGTGATTGAGCTGCAGCCGGAGGAAGTGCCCGTGCAGGTCCGGATCGAGTTCAAGATCGATCCGGCGCAAAGCGCGGATTTCATCTCGGCCGCGCACGCGCTGCGAACGGTCCGCCGCCGGGACGGCGCGATCCGCTGGGCGCTGTATCAGGACCCCTACGACCCGGCGCGTTTTGTCGAGTCGTTCATCGTGGAGTCCTGGATCGAGAACCTGCGCCGGATCGAGCGGTTCACGATGGCCGATCGTGCGATCCGCGACCAGGTCTTCAGCTTTCACGTTGGCCTGGAGCCGCCGGCCACCTCACGGATGCTCCTCGTTGCGCCGCAGGAGGACTTACGTCTCGCGCGCCGATAACGCGGGCATTTCATACCGTCGCTCGATCAAATCTCCCGTCCCAGCTCACACACCTAGAGGGCGAGGCTCCCGCCGAGCCGCAGCGGACCGGGGTGTCCGCCCTCCACGCTGTCGCGACCGCCAGTGCGAGCGTGAAATATCCGGGCCAGCGCCTCGCAATCAGGCTTCGCGGGGGACTAATGAAGGGACAGGTCGAAAAGAGGAGAATGAGGGGTTGACGGTGGGTGCGGAGTGGCAGGATTGGCGGATGTATGCGCCAGGCGCGGATCAAGGTGGCGGCGGAGTCGGGGGAGGCGGTCTACCATTGCTTGAGCCGTTCGGTGAACGGCGAATGGCTCTTTGACGAGCCGGCCCGGGAGGTTCTCCGGCGCCAGCTCTGGCTCGTGGCCGAATACTGCGGCCTGGAAATCCTCACCTATGCCATCCTTTCCAACCATTTCCACGTGTTGGTGCGCGTGCCGCGGAGGGTATCGGTCCCCGATCAAGAACTGCTCCGGCGCTACCGGCTCCTCTATCCCAAGCCGACCCGCCACCAAGCGGCCCGGCTGGAGGTGATCCAGCAGCAACTCCTCACGGACGGCCCGGAGGCCCAACGCTGGCGGTCCGCGATCTCGAAACTCAACTCTATTCCGCCTGAGCATGAGCACTCCGGAGAACTCCGCACCTGCGCGATCTGACTCGTCCGATCAATCAGTCCGATTCCCTGTTCCTGCACCCGCCCCGCACGGTCTGCGGCCCAGCGGGGGCTTCCGCGAGCTCCGCAGCTTCCAGGTGACCACGATCATTTACGATGCCACCGTCGCGTTCTGCGAGCGGTTCGTGGATAAGCGCTCGCGCACCGTGGACCAGATGGTGCAGGCCGCCCGAAGCGGCAGGCAGAACATCGCCGAGGGCAGCCGCGCCTCCGCGACTTCCAGCCAGACTGAGCTCCGCCTCATGACTGTTGCCCGCGCCAGCCTCGACGAACTGCTCCTCGACTACGAGGACCACCTCCGCCAACGGGGCCTCCGTCAATGGGCCAAGGACGATCCCGAGGCACTGGCCGTGCGTGGGGTGGCGAAGCAGCGAGCCGATCCGTCGGCGCTGTCAGATGCCGCCTATGCGCCCTGGCTGGGCCATCGCGATTCCGCAATGGTCGCCAATGCCATCATCTGCCTGATTCACCAGGCGAACTACCTGCTCGACCAACAGGTCGCCGCGCTGGAGCGCGATTTCATTCACGAGGGCGGCTACAGCGAGAAGCTTGCGACCGCCCGCATGGCCGAGCGGCAGAAGCAAGATCGGTCTGATCCGTCAGATCGGTCCGATTCCAAGCCGCCAGCGCGATGGGTTTGCCCGCTTTGCGGCAAACCCATGACGCTGCGCACTGCCCGCCAGGGCACCCGCACCGGCTCGCAGTTCTGGGGCTGCACCGCTTATCCCGACTGCAAAGGCACCCGGTCGCTTGCCTGATTCGCCGGAGGGCCCCGAACGCGTCAGGTTGAGGTTGCCCTGATTTGAGTGTCGCAGCCGGTACGCAGGGCGGGGCTGACGGACGGCCTCCCCGTTCGACGCTGCTCAGGACCGCGCCCGATGCCAGCGTGGCGGGGCCGGAGCAGTTCGCCGCTTGCACCGAGGCACAAACCCGCAAAACTGTAACGCGATGGGCGTTTCGCACGCAAAGATCCAGCCTGAGAATCCGCAGCATCCGAATCTTGCTGGCGGACCAGCCAAACAATTCAAGGCTGTCGCGTAGAAAAGGGAGCCCCCCATGCGCGTATTCATCGCAGACAAATTCGAGCAATCCGGCCGCGATCAACTGGCG
This sequence comes from Opitutaceae bacterium, assembly GCA_035648795.1. Classification (GTDB taxonomy): domain Bacteria; phylum Verrucomicrobiota; class Verrucomicrobiia; order Opitutales; family Opitutaceae; genus Fen-1467. The sequence goes on along the minus strand of DASRKV010000152.1, from coordinate 3,111 downwards.
GCCATCGGTTGCGAAGTCATCTACCAGCCCGGCACCAAGGACGAGGCGCTGGTCCAGGCGGTCGCCCAATCCGCGCCCGATGTGCTGGTCGTGCGCTCGACCAGGGTCACCGACAAGATGCTCGGGGCGGGCACGCTGAAACTCGTCGTGCGCGCCGGCGCCGGCTACAACACCATCGATGTCGCGGCGGCCTCGCGGCGGGGCATCTACGTCTCGAACTGCCCCGGCAAGAATTCCATCGCGGTGGCGGAACTGGCCTTCGCCCTGATCCTGGCGCTCGACCGGCATCTGGCGGACAACGTGATCAGCCTGCGCCGCGGCGAATGGAACAAGGAACTGTATTCCAAGGCCCGCGGATTGTTCGGCCGCACACTCGGTTTGGTCGGACTCGGCCGGATCGGAACGGAAATGCTGCCGCGCGCGCGCGGCTTTGGCCTTCCCGTCGTCGCGTGGAGCCGCAGTCTGACATCGGAACGAGCCGAGGGTCTGGGAATCAAGTTCAAGGGGAGCCCGGAGGAGGTTGCGGCGTCCGCCGACATCGTCAGCGTGCACCTGGCATTGAATGCAAGCACCAAGGGCCTGCTCGGCTCCCGCTTTTTCGCCGCGATGCGCGAAGGCGCCTATTTCATCAACACCGCGCGCAGCGAACTGGTCGATCAACCGGCCCTCCGGCAGGCGATCGCGGGCCGCAAGCTGCGCGTGGGGCTCGACGTGTATGCCGGCGAGCCGGCCGGCGGGACGGCGCCCTTCGCCGACCCGCTCGGGCAGGACGCCAACGTCTACGGCACGCACCATATCGGCGCCTCGACCGAGCAGGCGCAGGAGGCCATCGCCGCGGAGACCGTGCGCATCGTCCAGATCTTCAAGGAAACGGGCGACGTCCCCAATGTGGTGAATCTGGCGCAGCGCACGCCGGCCACGCATCGCCTCGTCGTGCGGCACCTGGATCGTCCGGGCGTGCTCGCCGGGGTGCTGGACACGCTTCGTACGGCCGAGATCAACGTGCAGGAGATGGAGAATGTGATCTTCGACGGCGCGGAGGCGGCGGTCGCGCATATCAATCTGGACCGCGCGCCGCCGGCGGAGCTGCTCGAGCGCTGCCGGGCCGACAACGCCAGCATCATCGAGCTTAGTCTGCTGCCGATCCTGAGGCCATAAGGCCCGGCGCGCGGCCGGTTCGGGCGCGTTCGATCCCAGCCCAGCCGTAACGATGCAGTCCGATGCAGGTGGAACCCGCCGTCCCCGGCGGGTTTCTCGATAGCAAAGCTTCAGCCCGCCGAGACGGCGGGCTCCACCCTCGACATTCAATCACATTACGGAAATGGCGGGGTACGGCGACGCCGCTCTACAATGCCGCACCGGACAGCTGATTCCAGATCCACTCGCCCGTTCGACAAGCTCATCCTTCGACAGGCTCAGGATGACCCTGAGCACCGTCGAACGGGGCAGGGCCCGAGCCGGTCGAGGGGCTGGCGCGCGCGGCTACAAAACAGGAGGCTATCCACCGGCCGCAATCGCTCGCCCCGGCTATTTGATCTCCACCATCTGCTTCGGGCAATTCCAGCCCGACACCTCGACATGGAGCGGCGAAGGCGCCCGGGACCCTTCCCCGGTTTCAAGGTCCATGGCGATCGTCGCCCGTTCACCCGGAAGCAGCGCGATATAGTTGTCGCTGAACGAAGGCTTCAGCGTTGCGGATTCCTCCGTCAACCGGACCCGGACAAAGTAGGCGAGCGCCCCGGCGGGATTCGCGATTTGAACCGTCCGGTGGGCTCCTTCGCCCGCCGAAGTGACCTCCAGCTTGACCTCGGGCATACCCCGCATGCCGGCAAAGATATTGGAGAAATCCTCAAGGTCTCCCGTCTTGCTCACCGCGATGGGATAGAGGGCATCGGAAATCCGTTTCCCGTCGGGCGCCGAGAGTTCCACCGCCACGAAGAATGTCTTCCCGGCCATGGCCAGCGGAATCGGGAACTCGACCACGCCGATCCGGGCGGAACGATTGGCTTCGACCTCGGCCGGACCGGATATCTGGGTGATGGGTTTCCCCGCGACGTCCAGGAGGCTGGCCCGGTACGTGCACCCACGGACGGGTTGTTCCGTATCATTGAGCAGATAGACCTCCGCCGAAAACTTTTCCCCACCCTTCCACAGATAACGCGCGTAGTCCGCCGAGATATGGACGGGGCGGGAGGCCCGTTTCATAAAATAGTACGAGGCTTTCGGCGTGCCGTACCAGTCGACCACCGACCAGGAAAGACAGGGCCAGATGTCGTTGAACTGCCAGACGAGGAATCCGCTGTTGCGAAACTTGTGAGCCCGGCAGAACTCCATATCGAAGGCGTTGCCGAGCGCCTGATAAAGCTGCCCTTTCATGATCAGCTCATCGATCCCTGCCGAAGGCCCGAACTCATCGGCATAGCGCAGGAGCTTGTCCAGATGCGCGAACCGCGTGTTCGACTCGCCATGGTATTCGACATATGTCGGATCGGGCGGCCAGAGGAGCGGCTCGGGCGTGAATTTGCGATAGTCCTCCGCGACCGGCGGCGCGTTGAGGCCCGCCTCGCTGCGGAACGGACGCACGACGCGATAGGCGGTGTAGGGCTCCTTGTGGTGCCAGACGCCCCAGTAGTGGTCGTCCCCCATGTATGGAGAAGCCCGGTGGAACTCACGCTGCGGATCGCACTCCTGGAGCAGCGCGCCCAGCGCGTCGATGACCGCCTTGCTGCCCGCATCATCCGGATCGAATTCATTGCCGCCGCACCAAAAAGTGAGGCTTGGATGGTTCCGCAGGCGGTAGATCGCCGAGCGCGCTCCATCGAGGAAATTCTCCCGATCGATATGGGCGAAATTCCGATTGCTCAGGAATTCCTGCCACGCGAGGATCCCGTACTCATCGCACAGGTCGTAGAAGTCGTCGGTCTCGTAGAGCCCTCCACCCCAGACCCGGAGAAGGTTGAAATGGGCATCGCGGACCAGTTTGAGGAGCCAGGCGTAACGGCTCCGGTCGAGCCGGAGGAGCTGGTCCACCGGAATCCAGTTGCCCCCCTTCGCGAACATCTTCTTCCCGTTGATCTCAAACGTCCAGGGATACGATCCGAGGACATTCCC
>DASRKV010000151.1:0-15102 GCA_035648795.1 Opitutaceae bacterium | reverse complement strand
CTGCAGCCCGACCTGATTCTGTCGGCGTATTACCGCAACATGATCAGTCCGAAGATCCTCGCCCTGCCGCGGCTCGGCGCGTTCAACCTGCACGGTTCCCTGCTGCCAAAATACCGCGGCCGCGCGCCGATCAATTGGGCGATCCTGCACGGCGAGTCCCGCGTCGGGATGACGCTCCATCGCATGGTCCAGGCGCCGGACGCGGGGCCCATCGTTGATCAGGAAGGCGTCGAGATCGGCCCGCGCGATTCCGCGGAACAGGCCTTTCGGAAGGTGCTGCCCTGCGGCCGGCGCGTCCTCGAGCGGCAAATCGACGCCCTCCTCGCCGGCACGGCGAAGGAAACGCCGCAGGATGAATCCCAGGCCACGTACTTCGGCGGACGCACGCCTGAGGACGGCCGGATCGTGTGGTCCCAGACCAGCCGGCAAATCTTCAATCTCATCCGCGCAGTCACGGACCCCTATCCCGGCGCATTCGCCGACTCCGGCTCCGCCCGTCTCATGGTGTGGTGGGCCGAACCGGTCTCCGTCGCAACTCAGGGCCGCCGCGGCCGGCCCGGTGAGATTCTCTGTCTCGACCCGCTGGTCATTGCCACCGGCGACGGCGCGCTCGAACTCACCCGCGCCGAATGGCAGGGCGCGCAAGAGGCGCCGACCCTTCGGGTGGGCGGAATGCTGTAGGGGCGCAGTCGCGCTGCGCCCAAGGCCTGACCCGCCGAGTTCTTTCGTGTCTTTTCGCGCCGTTTGTGGATAATCATCCTTAAATCATGCCCCTCAAAGTACTGATTCTTGGCGCCAACGGCTTCATCGGAAGTTCGCTCACCCACGCGATCCTCAAACAAAAAGACTGGGAGGTCTATGGGATGGACGTGGGCGATCACAAGCTGGGCCATTGCCTCGGCAACCCGCGCTTCAAGTTCGTCGAGGGCGACGTCACCATCTCGCGCGAGTGGATCGAATACCACGTCAAGAAATGCGATGCCGTGCTGCCGCTCGTCGCGATCGCGAATCCCGCGCAGTATGTCAAGGATCCGCTCCGGGTGTTCGAGCTGGATTTCGAGGCCAACCTGGAGACGGTCCGCAAGTGCGCGAAATACAAGAAGCGCATCATCTTCCCCTCCACATCCGAGGTCTACGGCATGTGTCCGGACGCCGAGCTCAACGAGGAGACGAGCACGCTCGTCTACGGCCCGATCGACAAACAGCGCTGGATCTACGCCAGTTCCAAGCAGCTCCTCGACCGGGTCATCTATGCCTACGGCGTCCGCGATGGCGTCGATTACACCCTCTTCCGGCCGTTCAACTGGATCGGGCCCAAGCTCGACAATGTCTTTGAGCCCAAGGAAGGCAGCTCACGGCTGTTCACCCAGTTCATCTCGAATATCATCTTCAAGAAGCCGATCCAGCTCGTGGATGGCGGCAGACAGGGCCGGTCGTTTACGTTCATCGATGACGGCGTGGACGCGCTGCTGCGCATCATCGAAAACAAGGACGGTTGCGCCTCGCGCCGCATCTTCAACATCGGGAATCCGAAGAACAATGTGAGCGTCGCCCGGCTGGCGAAACTGATGATCGCCGCATTCAAGAAATACCCCGAGTACCGCGAACATGCCGAGCAGGCCAAGGTCGTGGTTGTGCCCTCGGGCAAGTATTTCGGCAAATATTACCAGGACATCCAGAATCGCGTGCCCGCCATCGGCAACGCCCGGAAATACCTCGGCTGGAAGCCCAAGGTCGACCTCCCGACGGCCATCCGGCTGACCTTGGACTACCACCTCGCGCACAAGGATTATCAGCTCGAGTGAGCCTGCTCCGACAATTCCTGGGGGACCACGCTTGCTTGGTGGCCGCGAGCGCCAGTCGATGAATTCGATGTGGAACTCAGGAAATCAGGCTCGCAAGGAGGGCCGGGGTCCAGTTTTCCTGATTTCCATATCATCCTTCGGGAGTAGCTGCGACGACGGACCTGGATCGCAGCAATACTGCGGCCCTTGTGTTTGGTTGCGGCTCCGTCGTGCTCGGTTTTTTGTGCCTTCGTCATAAGTCTGAAAAGACCATGTCCTTCCGGCTAGCTTTGAAGGTTGATGTCGATACCGACCGCGGCACACGAATCGGTGTGCCCAACCTTGCCGCCGACTGTCGCGAAATCGGCGCGCCGGCCTGCTTTCTCTTCTCCCTCGGCCCCGACCAGACCGGCCGCGCGATCACGCGCATCTTCCGCCCGGGTTTCTTCCAGAAGGTCAGCCGCACCGGCGTCGTCGCGATGTACGGCCTCCGCACGCTGCTCAACGGCACGCTGCTGCCCGCCCCGCACATCGGCCGCCGCAACACCGGCGTCATGCGGGCGGTGCGCGACGAGGGCTACGAGGTGGGCATCCACTCCTACAACCATCATCGCTGGCAGGATTACGTGCAGAAGATGGACCTCGCGGCGGTGCGCGCGGAATTCATCGCCGCGCGCGCCGAGTTCCTGCGCATCTTTGGCTCTGAAGCGCAAACCGCCGGGGCCGCGGGCTGGCAGAGCAACGACCGCAGCCGCGAAGTCTACGATGAGGCCGGGCTCCTCTATGCGAGCGATACCCGCAACGGGCCGCCCTTCTTCCCGCGCCTCGGCGGGCGCGTGTTCCAGACGCTGGAAATCCCCAGCACGCTGCCGACCTTCGACGAGCTGCTCGGCCGGCCCAGCTATCCCGACGACCGCATCGTGCCGCACTACCTGTCGCTCCTGGACGCCGACCGGCCCAACGTGCTGACGATCCACGCCGAGATCGAGGGCATCGGCAAACGCGCCCTCTTCCGCGCCCTGTTGCGCGCCTGCGCGGATCGCGGCGTCCAGTTTATCCGCCTGGACAAACTTGCCCGTCAATTGCTCGAAAATCGCCCCGCCATTCCTGCGCGCGACCAGGTGCTGGCATCCATCGACGGGCGGTCCGGCCTGGTCGCAACGCAGGCAGCCTAGCGCCGGCCGACGCCGGACTGCGGCTTTGCCCTGAGTTGCCGACAAATTGGTGGCGCGCGTTGGCCTCAACGCGCTCAAAGCGTCTTGTGGACAAGCCGCTCCACCTTAACCGGATCGTCTTGGCTCCGCCGAGCGCCACGGTTTGCGCCGTAGGTATTCCCGCGACGGCGTCAGAGCCCCCGCTTCACCGCTTGTCCACCCGCCAGAACAGCCACAGGCCCACGCCGACGAAAAGCAGATTCGGCAGCCACAGCAGGAGATCCGGGCGCAGTTCCGGATGCCGGTCGAGCCATCCGACCGCCACCGTGAGAAAGTAATAGCCCATCGCCAGCGCCAGTGCGAGGCCGAGGTTGGCCGAGGTCTCCCGCCGCGAGATTTTGATCCCCAGCGGCACGCCCACGAGGGCGAACGAGAACACTGCGAACGCCGTGGTGAATTTGTCCTGGATCACCAGGCGCAGCTTCATGCGGTCCAGCTCCCGTTGCGCCTGTTCTGCGGGTGCGACCGGCTGCGCCAGCCGCCGCCACTCCGCCTGCAGTTTCGGGAGCGCGTACCATTGGAGTTTGGGGTGGAAGGTGCTCTGGCCGAATAGTTCGCCGAGCGGCAGCCGGATGCTGGTGCTCTCGGAAACCAGGGTCGGCCGCTGCACCGTGAAGTTTTCCGGATTCTTCGGATCCCGTGTCTCCGCCTGGATATGGCTGAGGTTCAGGATGAGGTCGCCGGTGCGCTCGTCGAAACCGAAGGTGCCGGCGGCCGCCCGGATCGAATTCTTCACCCGTCCCTGCTCGTCGAGCTCCCACAGCCAAAAATCTTTGACCCCCAGGCCGTTCTTCTCGCCGACATAAAGCACCTTGCCCGGGAAATCCCGGATGAAGGTCCGGGGCACGATAAAGCTGAGCGGGTCCTTGCGCACCGCGTTGCTCAGTTCGACGTGATACACCACCCGCGCCCACGGCATAAACTGGAAGTTGATCACCAGGCCCACGCCCACGCCCAACACCGCCAGGATCAGGATGGGCCGGGCCACCCAGAGCAAACTCAGGCCCGCCGCGCGAATCGCGGTGATCTCGTGCTCCGCCGACATGCGACCGAGCACCAGCAACACGCCGGTCAGCACCCCGAACGGGAGCGCGTAAGACAGGACAAAGGGCGGGATCAGCAGCAGCAGCTCCAAGAACAGCTCCGGAGCCAGTTGACCGGCGACCAGATACCCGAGGAGATCCCGGACCACGTTGCCCACCGTCAGGACGAACGCGAACAATCCCACCGCGGCCGCACAGGAGAAGAAGACGCTCTTGAAGATGTGCCGCTGGAGAAGATTCATCCGCCGTCTGGCTTAACAAGAACGGGCTCCAGCGCACGAAGGAAATGCGCGGCCGCCTTGGCACCGTCGCGCGGGTTGGGGAACACGCCCGCCATCTCGACGTGCTGGCCGCCACCCAGACTGGCTCTCCGCCCGTTCGTGGCGGCAATACGTCCGGAGCCGGGGCTCAATCCTCAGGTTTGGCCGGCAGTGGCCATACTGGATTCGGCCGTTCGATTGGTCCGCGCAGCGTCGAACCCGGCTGTTGGTCGGGCCGGACGGCGCGCGACGTTCTGGTCACCGCCACGCCCCGGCCGCTGGAGATCGCCTGAACGCGCCTGATCTCGCGCGCGGCTTTCGCAAATACGGGGCTGTTGAACGGACGCCGCGGAGAATCGCGCTCGAAACCGGTCAGGGCAAACGCGCGCCGCGTTTCGGGGGCGCGCATGAAGTACTTCCAACAGAACCCGCTGCGCAGGTTTTCCGCCATCGCCAGGGTGATGCCCACGTCGATCGCGATGACGTCGGGCGAGACCCAGCCAGTCTGCGGATTGAAGGCGTCGGCAAAACCGTACCGGCCCCATACCCGCTCTCCTCCGACCTCCAGCATCTGGCGCAAGGCCCGCAGACATTCCTGCGGGGCAAACGGCAACGAACCGCCCGGGGCGCAAGGGACCACCGTGCCGTCCAGCCGGTCGGTGGAATTCTCCGGCCCCCCCCAATCGACATAACCCCGCGCGCTGTCCGACGCGGTCAGACCCCACAGACCACCCGACCAACGATTGAACCTGGTCGACAGCGTCGCGCACCACTCGCGCTGGGCCAGCGTCGCGTCCACCGAGTTCTCCCAATAGTCGACATATTGGTCGTGCTGTCCGCGAAAATCGAACCAGGCGTGCGAATATTGATGCGTGAACAAGGCCGGCGAGCTGATGAATGTGTGGACGCCGTAGACCTCCACCGGTCCCCGCCGCCACGCGCGCCAGCTATCCGCCGGCAGAGAATTCGCTGGCGCCCCGATTCCGAGCAGATACAGCCCCAGCAACTCGCTGTAGCTGTCCCAGCGATCAGCGAGAAATCCCGTTTCCGGCTTCCAGCCATGAGAAAGTGTCCGGCCGCCATTGAGCGCCCAGTTCCAGTCGATCCGTGCATAGATCTCGTTCACCAGCGCGCTCACCTCCGGATTGTCGAGATACTCCCGCGCCAGGAGCGCCCCCTGGAGAAAGAGCGTCGTATCGATCGTTGACGCTTCGCTGCGCCACGTCCGCGCCCCGGTATGGATATTGATAAAGTGATAGATCCACCCGTGTTCCTGGGCCACCGACCGATCGACAAAGCGAAGCAGGGTCAGCGCGCTCTGCGTCACTGCTTCCCGGTCGAGCCAGCCGCGGTCGACGCCGATACACCAGGCGGTCAGCGCAAAACCCGAGGCGGCGATGCTGGCCGGCGCGCGGCTTGGTGAACCGTCGGATGGGGCGCGATCGCGCGTCAGACCCGTTTCGGGATCCGTTTGGTCAGAAAAGAAACGAACCGCCCGTTGCTCAATCTCATCCAACAGATCGCTGTTGGAAGGCAAGACGATGCGCGGATGCGACGCCTCCGGGGCCAGTATCATCAGCCCAAGAAACATCGCCATGCACCCCCGGCGCCCGATCCAGGATCGCGAGCGGTGAGAGGGGCCAAGAACCGAAGAGGTAACTGCCTTAATCTCCACAACCCAATATTGGTACGAGTTCCACAAATCTAAACCATGTCACGAGGTAAAAGACCGGTGAATTTAGAACTCCGGCTGCTTAGCTCCCCTGCTTATGGTTTCCGTCATACTGCTTCGATGAGCGGGGCCGATGTAATGGTCAAGTGGAGACGTACCTAAAATCGTGTCAATTCTCCTCCCCGCCCATGGTTCACCGGGGGCCGATCCAACAGTTCAGCCGTATCTATGCAAACTGTAGGAGCGAGCTTGCTCGCGATTCCGGGGTGAGAATCGCCTGCAAGCAGGCTCCTACATCGATCACCTGACGGCGTTTTTGTCTACGAGCGAGGGTGAGATTCATTGCATAGATACGGTTCAGGCCCGCCTTTGACTTCCGCGCCGCCTTGGTGTTCTTCGTGGCGGGATGAAATTCACGCCCGCCAAGCCGTCCCTCCACGGCGAAACCCTCGATTCCCTCGGCGCCCGCCTCGCCGAGGCGGGCGAACCGGCGTACCGCGCCTGGCAAATCCTCGACTGGCTCTACAAAAAGCGCGCCGCCGACTGGGACCAGATGACCAATCTGCCCCGGTCCCTGCGCGCCTGGCTCGCGGACACCTTTGACCTCGAATCCACCGCCCTCGTGCTCAACCGCCAGTCGGAGGACGTCACGGACAAGCTGCTGCTGGAGCTGCGCGACCATTCCTTGATCGAAACGGTCCTCATCCGCGCGCCGCAGGAGGGCGTGGGGCTCGACCACTCGCGCAAGACCATCTGCATTTCCACGCAGGTCGGGTGCGCGATGGGCTGCGTCTTCTGCGCCTCCGGCCTCGCCGGCCTGAAACGCGACCTGTCCGCCGGCGAGATCGTCCACCAGCTCATCCAGGTCTGCCGGCGCGAGGATGCGCGCACGCCGCGGGCGCGCGCCGAGCTCGCCTCGTTCGACAACATCGTGGTCATGGGCATGGGCGAGCCGTTGCATAATTACGACAATCTCCTGCGCGCGCTGACGATCCTGAACGCCGGGTGGGGGCTCGGTTTCGGCGCCCGCCGCATCACCATCTCTACTAGCGGCGTGGTGCCGAAGATCCTCCAGCTCGCCGAAGAACCGGTTGGCTTCCGTCTCGCGATCAGCCTCCACGGCGCCACGAACGAGGTGCGGGAGCAGATCATGCCCATCAACAAACGCTGGCCGCTCGAGGAACTCCTGCCCGCGATCCGGACCTTCTCCGAGAAACACGGCCGCATGGTGACGCTCGAGTTCATCCTCATCGAGGGAGTCAACGACCTGCTCGAGCAGGCGGCGAAGCTGCGCGACCTGGCCGACGATCTCCATGCCCACGTCAATCTCATCCCGTACAACGCTGTCGAGGGTCTGCCGTGGAAGCGCCCCAGCCTCGCCCGCCAGCAGAAATTCGTGGCCATCCTGCAGGAAGGCGGCGTGTCCGTGACCCTCCGTCGCGAGAAAGGCCACGATATCGACGCCGCGTGCGGCCAGTTGCGCCTGAAGACGGAGCGAGACCGCGCCGCCGGCCCGGCTGCGTAGCCGGCGTTTTTTCTCTTGAAAGCCGTAACCAGGTTCCCAAAACGAACGTCTTCCTGAGCCTTGCGCCATCGCGGGTAACCGCAGATCATCCGAATCCGTTCTGCACGGCGCGGCGCCGCATGCTCCTTCACCTTCCATGATCGAAGTCCAAGGTTTGGTCAAAGATTACGGCGCGCTCCGCGCCGTGGACGGCGTGTCTTTCCAGGTCAATCGGGGTGACATTCTCGGTTTTCTGGGTCCCAACGGCGCCGGAAAATCCACCACGATGAAGATGATCATGGGCTTCTTGCGACCCACCGCCGGCACCGCCAGGGTCGGCGGCCACGATGTCACCGCCGACCCCGTGGCGGTGAAACGAATGACGGGCTACCTCCCGGAAAACGCCCCCGCCTATCCGGAGATGACCGTCGAGGAATTCCTCGGCTTCATCGCGGCGATCCGCGGCTTTCGGACGGACGCCCAGAGTCGCCCGCGCATCGAGCGGGTGGTCAATCTCTGCCGCCTGACGCAGGTACGCCGGCAGACGATCGAGACGTTGTCCAAGGGATTCAAACAGCGCGTCGGCTTCGCCCAGGCGCTGCTGCACGACCCGCCGGTGTTGGTGCTCGACGAGCCGACGGACGGTCTCGATCCGAACCAGAAACACGAGGTGCGGAACCTCATCAAGGAAATGGCTGCGGAGAAGACGATTATTCTCTCCACGCACATTCTGGAGGAGGTCGAGGCCATCTGCACCCGGATCATCATCATTACGCGTGGCAAGGTGGTGGTCGATGAGACGCCCGGCGAGTTGCACTCCCGCTACGGCGGCGCGCGGCTCGACGAGATCTTCCGCAACCTGACCCAAACAGACACCTAGGAAAATCGGGAAGGGTGAAACCGGGAAATCGGAAAACGCCGCCGCCTCCGTTTCCTTCCCGCGATCCCGGATTCCCTTTCCCCTCATTTCCGTTTCCCGATTTCCCGATTTCTCCGCTCATGTCCCAGATCCCGCCTCTCTTCAAACGCGAATTCCTTGGCTACTTCCGCTCCCCAGTGGCCTACGTGTTCCTGATCGTTTTCCTGATGGCGTCGGTCGGGAGCGCCTTTTTTCTCGGCGGGTTCTTCAACGCCAACATCGCCAGTCTCGAAAGCTACTTCGCGTTCCTCCCCTGGCTGTTCATCGCCTTTGTGCCCGCGGCGGGCATGCGGCTCTGGTCGGAGGAAAAGCGCGCCGGCACGATCGAACTGTTGTTCACCCTGCCCGTCACGACGCTGGAGGCGGTGCTCGCCAAATTCCTGGCCGCGTGGGCGTTTCTCTGCGTGGCCATCCTGCTGAGCTTCCCGATGGCGCTGACGGTGGCTTATCTCGGCGATCCGGACTGGGGCATCGTCGTCTCCAGCTACCTCGGGAGCATGCTGATGGCGGGCGCCTATCTCGGGGTTTGCTCGCTCGCCTCCGCGTTCACCAAGAACCAGGTCATCAGCTTCGTCATCAGCGTCTTTGTCTGCTTCCTCCTGGTGCTGCTCGGCTGGAGCGTGTTCACCGATTTTCTGGGCGGCTATCTGGCGCTTCCGGCGTGGCTGGTGGATATTGTGTCGAACTTCAGCTTCAAGAGCCACTTTGACGGATTTGTGAAGGGCATCGTTGATCCCAAGGATGTCGTCTTTTTCCTCTCCCTGGCTGGATTCTGCCTCTGCTTGAACGTGCTCGTGCTGGAACGCTGAACCGCCGCTGGTCATTCGCTCTGCTCGCCCGATGAAACCCGGAATCAAATTTCTCTCCCTCGCCCTGCTGTTCGCCGGCCTCGTCCTCATCAACTATCTCGCCTCGGCCCTGCCCACGCGACTCGATCTGACCGCCGAAAGGATCTACACGCTCTCGCCCGGCACCAGGACCCTGCTGGCCAAGATCGAGGAACCCATCCAGCTCGACCTCTATTTCTCCCGCAGCTCCACCACCCTGCCCATTGCGCTCAAGAACTACGCCGAGCGCGTGCGGGAGATGCTGGGCCAGTACGTCCGCTCCGCCCACGGCAAGATCACGCTGAACGTCATCGATCCGAAGCCCGACACGCCGGAGGAGGAAAAGGCGACGGCGGCCGGTGTCGCGCCGCAAACCTGGCCGTCGACCGGCGAGCAGTTCTACTTCGGGCTCGTTGCCCTCCAGGCCGAGCAGCAGAAGGTCATCCCGGCCCTGGTCACCGACCGCGAGCAGTTCCTCGAATACGACCTCTCGCAACTGCTCTATCAGGCGCAACTGCTCGACCGCCGCAAGCTCGGCCTGCTGAGCGGCGTGCCGCTGCGGCCCGAGATGGATTTCATGGCGATGCAGAGCGGACAGATGCCCCAGAGCCAGATGGTGATCAGCGAATGGGAGAAGACCTTTGAGATCGTGCCCGTCGAGGCGACCGCCGACAGCCTGCCGGAAAATCTCGACGTGCTCGCCATCATCCATCCGCAGAATCTCTCGAGGAAGCTGCAGTTCGCCATCGACCAGTTCCTGCTGTCGGGCAAGCCGGTCTTTCTCGCGGTGGATCCCTCGTCGCGCTATTTTCGCGCCCGCGGGAACCAGACGGCAATGATGGGCGGGCCCCCACCCAACGTCTCGAGCGATCTGCCCGATCTTTTCAAGGGCTGGGGCATTGTCTATGACCCCCAATCCGTCGTGGGCGACCCGGTGGATGCCACGCCCCTCCAGACCTCTCCGGGCAGCGTGGTCCGTTATCCGATCTGGCTCAGTCTCACCAAGGATTCCCTCAACGGCACGGCTTTGCCGACCAGCCAGCTTGAATCCATGCTGTTGGTGGAGGCGGGCAGCTTCTCGTTGAAGGACGGCACCGGGCTGACGCTCACGCCGCTGCTCGAATCATCGCCCCAAAGCGGTACCCTCATGGCCATGGCGATCAGCATGGCCCAACCGGAGGAGCTGGGGCGCCAGCTCACGCCCTCCGGCAAGAAAGTGCTCGCCGCCTTGATCCAGGGGAAATTCACCAGCGCCTTTCCCGACGGCCTGCCCGCCGAGGCCGCAACGAAGCCCGGCGCCACGCCCGAAGAGAAACCGGCCGGGACCGCGAAAGACGCGAAGCCGGAGGAGAAAAAGCCCGGCGGGGCGGCGGAAGCCGCGTCCAAGACCCCTCCCGCGCTCAAGACGTCCGTGACCAAATCGACGTTGCTGCTGATCGCCGACACCGACTGGCTGTTCGACGACTATAGCGTCCGCAAGCTCAACTTCCTTGGCACCACCGCCGCCGAACCGATCAACGACAATCTCGATTTCGCCGACAACGCGCTGGATTTCCTGTCCGGGTCGCAGGATCTGATCTCGATCCGCGGCAAAGGCATCTCGCTCCGGCCGTTCAAGGTGGTCCAGGCCATGGAAGTCAAGGCGCAGCAGAAGAACCAGGAACAACTGACCGAACTGGAAGCCAAGCTCAGCAAGGTGGAGAGCCAATTGACCGAACTCGAAGGCAAAAAGACCGAGGGCGGGCGGCTCGTGGCCACCCCTGAGATCACCAAGGCGATCGACGATTTCCGCCACGAGCAGGTCAAGCTGCGCGCCAACCGCCGGGAAATCCGCAAATCCCTGCGGGAGGGCATCGAAGCGCTCGAAAACCGTCTTTTGATCCTCAACCTTTTCGCCACGCCGGTTCTGGTCGGCGGTTTCGGCCTCTGGTTCTATTTCCGCCGGAAGAAATGACCCCCGAGCCCTTCCGTTTTCGTCCGCGATGAAACTCAAGACCCTTGCTCTCGCCGTGGCGATTCTCGCCGTTCTCTCCCTCGCCGCCTATTATCTGCAGCGCCCGCCCGCGACCGCCGGCACCGACCCGCGGGTCCACCAGCCGGTGTTTGATGCGAAGCTGCTGGAGAAAACCGCGAAGATCCGTCTCGCCGACCAGGGCAAGACCGTGGTTCTGGCCAGGCAGCCCGACGGCAAATGGGTGGTCCCGTCCTATTACGATCTTCCGGCTGATTTCTCCAAGCTCAGCCGATTCATCGACGACCTGTCCGGCGCCAAGATCCAGCGATTGGTCACCCAGAATCCCGAACGCCTCGCGCGTCTGGATTTCAAGGATACGTCCGTCGCGCTGCTGGACCCCGCGGACCAGGCGCTGTGGACGCTCACCCTGGGCAAGGACGCGGAGGGCGGCGGGCGGTTCGTCCGCTTCGATGACGAGAAAAAAGGCTACCAGGCCAATCTGAGCCTCTTCGTTGACGCCACGGCGAAGAATTGGGCCGACACGCTCCTGTTCGACCTCAAGCCGGACGACATCGCGGGAGTGGAGATCACGTTTGGCGATGACGCGCCCGTCACCGCGACGCGCGCGAAGAAGGCGGAGGCGTGGGTCGCAGACCAGGCGCCCCCCGGCCAGCGGATCAAGAGCGACCGCATCACCGCGCTGCTCGGTTCGTTCACGAGTATCCGTTTCCAGGATACTTCTGATCTCACCGACGCGGATGTCGCCGCCGCGCGCCAGCACCGCCGCACCGTGAAGCTGACGACCTTCGACCACAAGACCATCACGGTCGAACTCGACCGCAAGCCGGAGGAAAAGAAGGTGATCGGCGGCCCGAAGACCGTGGTCAAAGGTGAGAATGCCACCGACGCGGGGCAGAAGGCCGAACCTGGAAATCAGGGCTCGGCTGCCACCCACTCGGAGCCCGTCGTCGCACCGCCTGCGGCCGAACCAGGCGAACCTGGCGCAAAGAATCAGGTCGTTGCCTCCTCCCCGGGCAGCGCGGAGTCCAAGACCTTGAATACCGCGCCGGCCACGCCAGTGGCACCGCCACCGGCCAAACCCGAGGAACCGAAAACCGAGACGATTCCCGCGGGTCCGGTCTACGTTTTCATCGCCAGCTCCGATCCCGGTGCCCCCGTCAACGCGCTGATGAAGAAAAGGGCGTTCCAGATCTACGATTGGAATTTCACGAGCCTGCCGCAGAAGCGCGACGAGCTTTTCGAGCCCATTCCGGCCCCGCCGCCGCCGCCCGAAAATAAGCCCGACGCAAAACCGGAAGCAGCCGGCAAGACCGACCCAAAGCGCTGAGGTGTGACCGGCTTGGGCTATCCCGGAAACGAACGTTAGTTTCAGAGCGAGAACTTGGCGCAACAATCCGGTCAAGGGCGCTACGGTTCGAAAGTGGCACGGGCGTCTCGCCCGTGGTTTGGGAAATACCCAGACATGGGCAAGATACCCATGCCACCTTTGACGGCGCAATTTGGAGACTCGCCGCTCTTCCTTTATTCTTCTCTTTACACATATCAACGAATCCGTATCCGTTGATATGTTAATGGAACCCGACCGGCCTATCTCCGATCTTTTTGCGCAACAGCGTCCGCTGCGGTCCTTGGAGTTCTTCCCGCCCAAGGACGACGCAGGAGTCGAGGCGTTGCGCCAGACCGTCGTTGTTCTGAAGCGGATCAAGCCGGATTTTGTGTCTGTCACCTATGGCGCCGGTGGCAGCACCCGCGAGCGCACGGCCCAAGTGTCCGGGATGCTCCGGCAGGATTTCGGGCTTACCGTCATGCCCCACCTGACCGCGGTGAATCATACCCGGGAGGAGATTGCGGCCATCGCCGAGGCCCACTATCGCCGTGGCATCCGCAACATCATGGCGCTCCGCGGCGACGTGCCGAAGGATCTGACGGCCGACACGGCATTCAAGGACGGCCTGCGATTCGGTTCTGATGTCGTGGCCTTGCTCAAACGCCTGCATCCCGACGTCTGCCTTGGCGTTGGTGGCTACCCTGAGAAGCATCCGGAGGCGCCGTCACTCGACGCCGATCTCGCCAACCTCCGGCGCAAGGTTGACGCCGGCGCGTCATTCATCACCACGCAGCTTTTCTTCGACAACGACGTCTACCATCGCTTCGTCGACCGCTGTCGTGCCGCCGGCATCGCCGTGCCGGTTGTGCCAGGAATCATGCCGGTGCTCTCGCTCAAACAGATCCAGCGCATCACGGGTCTGTGCGGCGCCGTCCTGCCGGCGCAGCTCGTCAAACGCCTTGAAGCCGCCGGTGACGAACCTGACATCATCGAGACCATCGGCATCGACTGGGCGTTGACCCAGATTCGCAGCCTCCTCGCCCGCGGTGCGCCCGGCTACCATCTTTATATTCTCAATCGCGCCCGGAGCGCCCTGATCCTCGCTGCCGGCCTCGCCGCTTGAGCCCGGGCCACGCTGGGAAACCACTCGCTGGCGCTCGCGGCGATAAGGACCTGGGGCGGCGCCTCGCTCGAATTCATCCGCCGGCAAACACCGGTCTGAATCCCGCTTCGCCGAGAATCCTCGCCACCTGCTCGCGTTTGTCGCCCTGGATCTCGACGCAGCCGTCCTTCACGGTGCCGCCCGCGCCGCAGGCTTTCTGCATTTTCTTCGCCAACTGTTCCTTCTCCGCCTGACCGATCCCGACGAAGCCGCTCACGACCGTCACCGTCTTGCCGCCGCGGCCCGCGGTCTGCCGCGTGATGTCCACCCGGCCGCGGTTCCTCGATGGCGGCGGTAAAATGGGACTGGCGGCAAACTCAGCCGCGCGCCGCGGCGCGCCGGGCCGCAACCCGGCGCCGCTCAGCCCGCCAAACGGATTCTGCGCGAGCGGTGCACCTCCCTCGGTCGGAATTCTGTCCTTGGTGCTCATCGGGTTCCTGGTACTGTTGATGTCAGCAACCGTGTTTGGCAAAGAAGTTTCGCGATGAAACAGTTCATGGTGATCGAGAAATTTTCCCCCGGCTGTAAAGGGAGAATCTATGAACATGCCGATTTCGCTCTCCCGGTTTGACCCATGGCAACTGGCGGCATTGCGTTTTGGCCGGACCTGGCTCGCCCTGGCCGGCGCATTGGCGCTTCACGTCGCCGACGAGGCTCTCACGGATTTTCTGTCGGTCTACAACCCGGCGGCATTGGCGATTCGGGCACGACTGCCGTGGCTTCCGCTCCCCACCTTCTCCTTCCCGGTGTGGCTCGGTGGTCTGGCCGCCGCGATCGCGCTATTGTTCGCATTGAGTCCATTGGCGTATCGCGGTGCGCGATGGATCGTCATCGCGGCGATGCCGCTTTCGGTTTTGATGGTTTTCAACGGACTTGGCCACATTGGCAGTTCGCTCTATGCGAGACGATTCATGCCCGGGGCGTACTCCTCACCGGTTTTGATCGCGGCTGCGTTGCTGGCATTGGTTGGCGCTCGGCGCTTGTACAAGTTACGGAATGAAAAAACCTGAACCGGAGAGTTGTGCGCCGCGATGGTTGGAACACGACTCTGGTTGAACGAACTTTTGCCAAGCCCATCTTCGCGCAAGGCTCCGGGCGTGGCTTCACTTTGCCGACGCCGCCGCGGTTGTTCATCGTCATCCCGATGACCGGGCGAAGGGGCCTTTATGCCGCACCGCTCGACCCTGGCGAATACGGCAGCGTCAAACGACTGCCGCGTACTTCTTCTCTCTGTCTGCGCCGTCAGCGAGTTATCGCTGAACCGGCATTCTTGCTCTTTCCCAAAATTGGGACGGAGCCGTTCCGAAGACGGGCAATTCTGTGCGACCAGCACCTTAATCCGTAAAATTGTGTATTGGCCCTCAATGACTTATGAAGATTCAGATCCGCTGGCATAGCTCATGCAAAACAACGTC